>CAMCDF010000095.1 GCA_945873475.1 Bifidobacterium breve
TGCGCAGGCACGCCGGCCGGTGCCATCGTTCCTCGGCCGTGCCGACGACCTGCGCGGGTCGCGCGTGGACATCGCCGCCCGGCGCCGCGTGGTCTTCTCGCAGAACCCCGCCAAGGCGCAGTTCTTCGTAAACGGGAAGCTGTTCGCCCACGGCAACGGCGGCAACCCCGTGCCGATGTTCAGTCCCCGGCTCAACACGGTGGAGGAGTGGCTGCTCGTCAACGACTCCCCCGAGTGGCACAACTTCCACATCCACATCGACCCGTACCAGGTGGTGGCCCGGAACGGCCGCCCCGTCACCGGGCAGCCGGAGTGGGCGGATTCACTGGCGATGCCGCCGAACAGCCGAATCACGATCCGCCAGCGCTTCGCCGATTTCACGGGTCGGTTCGTGCTGCACTGCCACGTGCTGGTGCACGAGGACAACGGCATGATGGCCGAGGTACGGGTGGTGCGCTAGGCGCGGGTCGTCACCCGGCCTGGTGGGATCGGCGCCAGCGACATATCGGTCACCGAGAGCGCGAACGAAGCCACCGTGGCCCCGAAGCCGGCGGCCACCATCACCACGGCGTGCCACCACCACGCGCGCGTCATTGGTGGGTCAGAGGGCGACGATGAAGAGGATCACGAGCCCGACGATCAGCACGATGCTGATGGCAGCGAGTATGGGACGCCGTGAGTCGGGAGGCGGGGGCGTCATGCGCGGCATGTCAGCAGACCGCACGGGTATGCGCCCGGAAACGCGAAGGGCCCGCGTCTGACGAATGCGGGCCCTTCTCATAGCGGGGGCAGGATTCGAACCTGCGACCTTCGGGTTATGAGCCCGACGAGCTACCAGACTGCTCCACCCCGCGGCGGTTTCGGGAATGTAGCACCGGACCCGCATCGCTGGACAGGGCGTGGGTGCGACCTAGGGTCAGGTCGAATAGGAAACGGACGACGACCGGAGGGAGCCCGGCAGATGATGAGGCAGCGCAAGCGCATCGTGATGATCGCGCACGACAACCGGAAGAGGGACATGCTCGAGTGGGCCCGCGCGCACCACTCGGTGCTCCGTCACCACGAACTGCACGCCACGGGGACGACCGGCGGAATCATCGCCGATGACCTCGGCCTCGACGTTCACCGGTTCCTGTCCGGTCCCCTGGGGGGCGACCAGCAGGTGGGCGCCGCGCTGGCAGAGGGCCGCCTCGACATCGTCATCTTCTTCTGGGATCCGCTCGAGCCGCAGCCGCACGACGTGGACGTGAAGGCCCTGCTGCGCATCGCCGTGGTGCACAACTGCCCCATCGCGTGCAACCGGGCGACCGCGGACTTCCTGCTGGCGAGCCCGCTCATCGGTGAGGACTACCGCCCCGCGGCCTCGCCGGGCGACCTCGCGCCGGACGAGCGCGACATCGCCGACATCGGGCTGGCGCTCAGGTCGTGATGCGCACGGGGTCGCCCACGGCGACCCACCCGGGGCGCGACACGCGGCAGTAGACGCCGAAGAAGTTCTCGCGCCTGGTGGCGATGGCCGCCAGCACCCGCGTGTCGCGCTCCACGGTGTCGGGGTCCCACGTGGTCACCGCGCACCGCTCGGTTCCGATGACCACGTCGATCTCCGCGTCGTCGCCGAAGGCGATGCGGTGCCCCGGCCAGGCTGCCTCGGTGAACGGGCTGTCGTCGTCGGTGTCCACCACCACGTTGGCCCGGAAGCGCCGCCGGTCGACGTCGTCGCCCAGCCAGTCGGACATCTGCCGTATCGACGCCTCGGTGACCACGTGCACCGGCGCCGCGTCGTGGATGGCCATGGGGGAGCGCACCATCTCCACCGGGTAGACGTCCTCCCGCCCCAGTTCACGGGTGATGTCGGTGACCAGCGCCGGGTCGTCCCAGGGCATCACATCTCCGCCGGGCGTCTCGATGGTGACCCCCTCGCCGCGCTCGGGGTCGTCGAAGCGGGCCCGGTAGGCCAGCAGGCGCGGCGAGCGGCGGGCGGTCATCGCCTGCCCGTCGGCGGGGTCGACCACCGCACAGCGGCGGTCGCCCAGGAATCCGAAGGGCCCGAGGAACACGCGGCGTCCGCGCTCACCGCCGAACGACTTCACCGGGAAGCGCCAGAGGTCGGACACCACCCCGATGCGCTCGCCGCTACGTGAGGACAATGGCCAGCACGATGACGGTGATCAGCATCACCGCCAGCGTCGCGTAGATCAGCCTGACGGCGCGGTTGGCCCCGATGGCCACCACGCGGGCGTTCTCGCGCTTCTTCGCGATGACCTCGGGGTCGGTTTCCCGCTCCGTCGGCCAGTCGTCGTCCTCGTCGTCCCAACCCATGGGCGTGAGGATACTCCGGGCGGGGGCACGCCCCCGCCCGGAGTGGATACCGCTAGGCCACCTCGGCGAGGCCGCGCACGTCGACCATGCCGGCCAGCTTCTGCAGGGCCTGGTTCTCGATCTGGCGGATGCGCTCGCGCGTGACGTTGAACGTGCGCCCGACCTCGTCGAGGGTGCGGGGCTGCTCGCCGCCCAGGCCGTAGCGCAGCTCGAGCACCCGGCGCTCGCGGTACGAGAGCGAGTTCAGGACGTCCTGAAGGGCCTCGTTGCGCAGGGTCTCGTCGGCGGCCGCCTCCGGGGAGATGGCCTTCTCGTCGGCGATGAACTGCCCGAACTCCGACTCCTCCTCGTCGCCCACCGGCTTCTCGAGCGAGACCGGGGTCTGCGCGCTGCGGCGGATCGACTCGACCTCGGCCTCGGTGAGGCCGATCGAGGCGCCGATCTCGGCGTTGCTCGGGTCGCGGCCCAGCTCGGCCAGCAGCTTGCGCTCGGTGCGGTTGATCTTGTTGAGCTTCTCCACCACGTGCACGGGCATGCGGATGGTTCGGCCCTTGTCGGCGATCGCGCGGGCGACGGCCTGGCGGATCCACCACGTGGCGTACGTCGAGAACTTGTAGCCCTTGCGGTAGTCGAACTTCTCGGCGGCGCGCACCAGCCCGAGCGTGCCCTCCTGGATCAGGTCGAGGAAGGCGAGGCCCTGGTTGCGGTAGTTCTTCGCGATCGACACCACGAGGCGCAGGTTGCTCTCGACCATCTTCTGCTTGGCCTGGAGGTCACCCTCCTCGATCAGCTTCGCCAGTTCGACCTCCTGGCGTGCCGTGAGCAGCGGGATGCGCCCGATGTCGCGCAGGAAGAGCTGCAGGAGGTCGGTGGTGCTCTCGGCCTTGGCCGCGACCCGGCGCGGGCGCTCGGCCTCCTCGGCCAGCTTGGCGCGGCGCTCCTGGGCCTCGGGCTCCTCGAGCAGCTCGATGCCCATCTCGTCGATGTGCGTGTAGAGGGCCTCGGCGTCCTCCTGGACGATGTCCATGCCCTGGAGCGCCTCTGCGACCTCCTCGATGCCGAGGAAGCCCTGCTCCTGTCCACGGGTGAGGATGACCTGCATCTCCTCGTGGCCCACGATCTCCTTGAGCGTCATTTTTCCTCGTCCCCTCCGGCCCGGTTCGCACCGGGCGCCTCGTCGTCCACTCCGTCGCGGGATGGCCCGCATCGGATACCTCGATGCCGATCTCGACCTCGATGTGCCCGGGGGGCGGATTCGGCATCCGCGCCCGGACCTGCCCTGCTCACCCGCTGGCCCTGTGCCGGGGCGGGGATCCAACGTGCCGGCACACACGCCCGGCATCTTGCTGTTCGGCAGTTTCCCCACCAGCCCTTATGGACCGGTTAAGGGGTTCGCGCATCAGGGTAAACATCCTCCACCCCCGATTGAGGGGGGAACGGGCGCATCCTTACCGGTTCGTGACCATCCGGCGCACCGCCGGGCGGGTCTGCGTCAACCTGTCGTGCGGGTGCCGCCCGTGGTGCGCCCCTGCTCGGCAATCCCCTTGAGCAGGGCGATCGCGGTCCTGCCGATGGGGGCGTCCGCATCGATCTCCGCAACGCGCTTCCACGAGGCGATGACGTCCCCGGCATCCCTCCGGTACGTGGCCAGCCAGCCCCTGTTGAACCAGGCGAGCTGGCTGTCGGGATTGGCTGCGGTGATGCGCCGCAGGGCCGCCGTGGCCCGTGTCATGCCGGCATCGCCGGTGACCGCATCCACCATCGCAAGGCCGATGGCGGGCGCGATTGAGTCGGGGTCCACCGCGCGGGCCCGTCGGTAGGCGTCGGCCGCCGCGTCCTGGGCGCCCGCACGCTGCTCTGCCGCCCCGAGCCGCAGCAGCGACTCGGCATCGTCGTCGGCCACCTCGCTGCGGTAGCGCTCCACCTGCCCTGACGGCGAGAGATTCGCGATGTCGTCGGGAACCGGGTCGGCCAGCACGAGGGCGAGTGGCGGCAGGTCGGTGGGCCCCGTGAGCTCCTGGCCCGGTGCGGCCACCACGCCCACCACGATGGGCTGGGCCGGGTCGGGCGGCGCGATGTCGCTCGTGCCGCCCAGCGCCATGGCGCCTGCGATGACCGCGCCTGCGACGACGAGGCCCGTGACGACGACGCCGATTATGCGGCCGGGGCTCATGGGGCCAGTGTGCCACCGTCCGGCCGCCGGTTGGTGGGACGGACGTCCCCTCAGGACGGCGCGGGCGCCACCAGGGCATCGAGCGCGTCGCGCATGGCACCCAGGGGAACCCGCACGGTGCCCGTGCCGATCCAGCCGCCATCGGCACGGGCGGCGATGCCGGTGGGCACGCCGGGTGCCTCACCGGCGTCGATGCAGAGCCTGGCGTCGATGGCCATCTCGGCGCAGGCAATGACGCCCTGGTCCCCCGTCCATGGGGCGGCGTCGGGGGCGGCGGTGCCCCCTGCGTACTCGGCGTTCTCGGCGATCGGCGCGGGGGCCGTGAACCAGGTGCCCGGCATGCCCGCCAGCATGATGGCCACATCGGCGCCGTTGCCGGACATCCCGATGACGAGGCTCGACCGCGCCGCGCCCGTGGCGGCCTGCAGGGCCGCGCGGGCCGCGGCCGCCATGACGGGCAGGGCGATGCGACCGGTGGTGCCCACTGCGGTCATCAGCGCGGGTACGGCGTCGAGGGCGCGCGAGGCCAGCCCCGGCATGAGGGCCTCCATCAGCAGCATGGACGCCGCTCGTGGCGTTGGCGATGTGGCGTCACCCATGGCGGCCGCGGTGCGGGCGATGGCCGCGAGGTCGATGGGCCCGGTGGCGGCGAGCGCCGCGGCCACGCCGGGCGCGACGCGATCGGCGAGCAGCCGGTGGCGGGCCAGCACGTCGCGGGTGCGGGCCCCCGGTGGCAGCCCGTCGCCGGATCCGTCGGACAACGGCGCCCAGGAGTCGGCGCCGGTCACCTCGTCGTGTACCGCCCATACGCCCATCGACGGCGAGAGCACGCCGCACATGGGTGCGGCCACGCCGTGCAGGTCGGTGGGGGCCAGGGTGATCGCGCCCTGCGCCAGCAGCGCCGCGGCATCGCCCTGATCGGCTGCCCAGCCCTCCAGCATCGCCGCGCGCGCCACCTGCGCGCGCATGGCCGGGCCCAGGTGGTCCCACTCGCACGGTGGCCCCGCATGCAGGATCGTCCGGCCATCCATCCCCGGCACGAGGTCCACGGCCAGTCCGGCGCCAACCAGGTGCGGGCGTGCCGTGTCGAGCAGCTCGAGCGCGCGGCGGTTGCCGTCTTCCACGGCATCGTCCGCGTATGCCCGCGTGAGCAGCGCGACATCGGCGAGGTCGCCGCGGGCCGGAGGGGTCCACTCGACCACGAGCGGGTCGACGCCCTGGTCGCGCAGCGCCTGGTCGACGTGCGGGGCCTCGATGGTGGCGATGGCGAGGGCCATGCGCGCATCGTAGGCGGCGCCCCGGGCGCCCCCGTGGCGCTAGGTCAGCAGGAAGGCGAACCCCACGGCGATGCCGAGCGCGATGACGCCCAGCCGGAATGCGTTCTCGTTGATGCGCTGCACTGTCTTGCCACCAAGCCATCCGCCGGCCCATGCGCCCACGCCCATGAGGATTCCTGCGATCCAGTAGACGTGCCCCGTGAAGGCGAAGAAGATGGCCGCGGCGCCATTGGCGCACAGCGACATCAGCAGCTTGAGCGCATTCAGGCGGTTGAGCGTGTCGGTGAGCATCAGGCCGAGGATCGCGATGGTGACGATTCCCAGGCCGGCCCCGAAGTAGCCGCCGTAGACGGTGGCGAGGAAGATGGCCACCAGCAGCACGGCCCGCGACATCTCCCCGGTGTCGCCGCGGGCGCCCACGGTCAGGCGGCGGAGCGGGCCCTGGAACGCGAGAAGGGCGGTTGCCGAGAATATGAGCCAGGGAACCAGCTGCTCGAAGATCTCCTCTCCCGTGACCAGCAGCAGGGCGGCACCGGTGACGCCACCGAGGATCGAGGTGATGGCGAGTGCCCGTGCGAGGTCCCGGCGGCCCAGGAAGTCGCGCCGCTGGGCGTAGGTTCC
>CAMCDF010000096.1 GCA_945873475.1 Bifidobacterium breve
GACGGCCGCGGGCCGATCCTGGGCCTGCTCGACGAGGTCGAGTGGCCGGTGAGCACCGTGCACATACCGCGCGGCGGGATGATGGTGATCTACACCGACGGGCTGGTGGAGGCGCGCCGGGGGGATGAGATCTTCGGGTGGCAGCGGGCCGCCGAGGCCCTGGACACCACCGCGGGGGCGAGCCTGGAGGCCCGCATCGCGTACCTCACCGAGGCCGCCCAGCGCTACGACGAGGGCAACCTGCGCGACGACGTCGCCGTGCTCGCCGTGCAGGTGGTGGGGCGCTAGCCGACCCGGCCGGTGATGTAGGCCTCGGTGCGTGGGTCGCTGGGCGCCGAGAAGATCTGCCGGGTGGTGCCGACCTCGGCCAGCACTCCGCACCGCTCGCCCTCGTCGGATCCCTCCACCGTCATGAAGGCGACCTGATCGGACACACGCGCGGCCTGCTGCATGTTGTGCGTGACCACCACCAGGGTGAAGCGCTCGGCGAGCTTGCGCATGAGCTCCTCGATGGCCAGGGTGGCGATGGGGTCGAGGGCCGAGCAGGGCTCGTCCATCAGGATGACCTCGGGCTCCACGGCGATAGCGCGGGCGATGCACAGCCGCTGCTGCTGGCCGCCGGAGAGCGAGAAGGCCTCCTCCTTCAGGCGGTCCTTCACCTCGTCCCACAGCGCGGCGTCACGCAGGGCCTGCTCCACGCGCTCGGGCGTGGGCTTGATGCCGTTGACCTTCATCCCGAACTCGATGTTGTCCCTGATGGACTTCGGGAAGGGGTTGGGCTTCTGGAACACCATGCCGATGCGGCCGCGCAGGTCGACGGGGTCGACGTCGCTCGAGAGCAGGTTCTCGTCGCCGAACATGATCGTGCCCTCCACGCGCGCCCCCGGCACCAGGTCGTTCATGCGGTTGAGGCATCGCAGCGTGGTGGACTTGCCGCAGCCCGACGGGCCGATGAGCGCCGTGATCGCGTTGCGCGGCACATCCATGGTGACCCCGCGCACCGCCTGGTGCGATCCGTACCAGACCCCGAGGTCCTGCATGCGGAAGATGGGCGGGTTGCCCGCCGGCGTCGCGGTGGCGGCGCTGCCCGCCTGCGCCGAGCTGCCGGCGGCCACGGAGATCTGGATCGGAGCGTTCGTCTCGGCATCCACGTCGGTGGTCATTCCCCCTACCAGCGCTTGCTGTATCGGTTGCGAAGGATGATGGCCACGAGGTTCATCACCAGGAGCGTTGCCAGCAGCACGATGATGCCTGCGGCCGCGATGGCCTGGAACGATGCCTGCGGCTGGTCTGTCCAGAAGTAGATCTGCAGCGGCATGGCGAACAGGGCCTCGTTGCCGGCGTCGAGAGGGTTGAGGCTCGGGACGGCGGTGCCGAAGACGATACCGCCCACCACGATGAGCGGGGCGGTCTCGCCGATGGCCCGCGACACGGCGAGGATCGTGCCGGTGAGGATGCCCGGCAGCGCCGCGGGGAACACCTGCCTGCGCACGGCCTGCCACCGCGTGGCACCCAGGGCCATGGCGCCCTGCTCGATTGACACCGGCACCGCGCGCAGGGCCTCGCGCGAGGCGATGATGATGATTGGCAGTATGAGAACCGCCAGCGTGAGGCCCCCTGCCAGCAGCGACTTCTGGATTCCCATGATGCCCACGAAGATCGCCAGGCCCAGCAGGCCGTAGATGATCGACGGCACGGCGGCGAGGTTCGAGATGTTCACGTCGACCAGGTGCACGACCTTCGGCCGCACGCGCAGCCACCACAGGCGGGTGTGCAGCCAGGCGCGCATGGCGCCTCCCGTGGTGGCCTCCAGCTTCGTCGCAAGCCTTCGCTCGGCCAGCGCGGCGGACTGCGTGGCGAACTTCTCGAGGTACAGGGCCGCGGCAACGCCGATGGGCCATGCGACGGCGATGGTGATGATCATCAGCACGATCGACCCGCGCAGGGCGGAGTTGAAGCCCGCCTTCGCGGGGTTGGCCGACGGCTTGCCCGTGAGGAAGTCCCAGCTCAGCGACCCGGCACCCTTCAGGACCACCGAGGTGATGAGCCAGGCCAGCATGGCCAGCGTGATGCCCGTGAGGATGACCACCAGCCACTTGAACGCCTGCTCGGACGGCCGGGCGCGCTTCTTCGCGAGGGGGCGCACCGTGGCTGCCGGAGCGGCGGGCGTCGGCGTGCTGTTCTCGGCGGTGCTCACTGGTACACGGTCCTGTAGCGGCGCACGATGCGCACGGCCACGATGTTGATGGCCAGGGTCACCACGAACAGCAGCAGGCCGACCGCGAAGATCGACTCGTACTGCAGGCTGCCGCGCGTGGCCTCGCCCTTCGACACCTGCACGATGTACGCGGTGATGGTCTGCATGCCCTCGAGCGGGTTCCAGCTGAGGTTCGGCACGGTGCCGGCGGCCAGCGTGACCGCCATGGTCTCGCCGATGGCACGCGAGATGGCGAGGACGATCGACGCCACGATGCCCGAGAGCGCCGCCGGCACCACCACGCGCAGCGACACCACGCGCCGCGTGGCGCCCAGGCCGAACGCGCCCTCGCGCATGGCGTTGGGCACGGCCCGCATGGAGTCCTCGGACAGCGAGCTGATGAGGGGGGTGATGAGCAGGCCCACCACGATTCCCGCGGCGAGCGCGTTGTAGAGCCCCAGCCCGGGGATGATCTTCTGCAGCGCCGGGGTGACTGCGTCGAGGGCGAAGAAGCCGAGCACGATGGTGGGCATGCCCGCCAGCACCTCGAGCACCGGCTTCACCACGCGACGCAGGCGCTCGGGGGCGTACTCACTCAGGTAGATGGCCGATCCCAGCCCCAGGGGAACCGCCACCAGGGCCGCGATCAACGCGATGACGATCGAGGCGTTCAGCAGGGGCAGCACCCCGTACTTGCCCTCGACCGGGAACCACTCGGTGCCCGTGAAGAACTCCCCGATGGGCACGTCGGTGAAGAAGGTGGCGCCCTCGCTGACCAGCACCACCACGATTCCCACGGTGATGAGGATCGAGATGATCGCCGCCGCCGCGAGGGCCAGCAGCACGGCGCGCTCGCCGAGCGACCCGCGGGTGCGCTTGCGCCCCCGCGGGTCGCGGGCGGGTGTCACATCGGTACTCAGCTGCCCGACAGGGTCTTCTTGTCGGCGTCGAGCGACGACTGCGGCGCCGGCACGAACTGGGCGTCTGTGGCCAGCTGTACCGCGTTGTCCACGTAGTCATTCACGAAGGCCTTGACCTCCGGGCGGGCCAGCGCCTTCTTCGACACGTACACGTACAGCGGGCGCGAGATCGGGTAGTCGCCCTTGGTGATGCTGTCCGTTGTGGGCTCCACGCATCCCTTGCCGCCGTCCACGGCGAACGCCTGCATGGTGTCGGTGTTGGCCTCGTAGTACGAGAAGCCGAAGTAGCCGAGGCCGGCCTCGGCATCGGACACCGCGCGCACCGTGACGTTGTCGTCCTCGGACGCCGAGTAGTCCTGGCGCGACTGGATGACGTCGCCCTTGGCGTCCTCACCGAGGATGGTCTCGTTGAAGAAGTCGTAGGTGCCCGACTCCGAACCCGCACCGGCGAGGGCCAGCGGAAGGTCCTTGAAGCCGCTGCCGACCTGGCTCCAGTTGTTCACCTTCGAACCCGGCGCCCAGATCTTCTTGAGCTCGGCGAAGTTCAGGCAGACCTTGCCGACATCGACGCCGGTCTTGGTGACCAGCGTGATGCCGTCGGACGCCACGCGCACGGGCACGTAGTCGATGCCGGCGGCCTTGCAGGCCGCGGCCTCGTCATCCTTGATCTCACGCGAGGCGTTGCTGATGTCGGTCTCGCCCTTGCAGAAGACCTCGAACCCGCCACCCGTGCCGGACGTGCCGACGGTGATGTTCACATCGGGGTTCTTGCCATTGAAGGCCTCTGCCGCCGCGGTGGTGAGCGGCGCGACCGTCGACGATCCGTCGATGGCGATCTTGCCCGCGAGGTTCGCGCCGCCGCCGCCGGAGGTGTCCGATGACGAATCGCTGCTGCCGCAGGCCGCCAGGGTGAGTGAACCGCCCGCGACCGCGAGGGCGGCGAGCGACGCGTACATGCGTCGTGACTTCATCTGGGTCTCCTTGGAGATCGTCGGTGAGGCCCCGCATGGGGCGGTGTGAACCTACGGCCGCGGGTGTGTAACAAATGTGAAACACATGCCCGAAACCAGTGTCACCGGGCTCCGCAAAGCCCCGATTCCCTCAGGAAGCAAGGGTATTCCGGCGGTTGTGAACGAGTTGTGAAAGTGCGCTGCGCCGCCGGTCAGCGCCGGCGGTTCGACAGCGGGAAGGCCCGCGGCACCGCCGCCAGGCGGTAGCCCTTGCGCAACTCGGTCTGGATGTACGTGTAGTTGCCCGCGCCCTCGTCGACCTTGCGCCTGAGGCGCCGCACCAGCACGTCGACCGAGCGGTCGCCGTCGGGGCGCTCACCGCCCCAGATGCGCTCGAAGATCTGCTCGCGGGTGAGCGTGCGGCCCTGCTCCTCGGCCAGGATCCACAGCAGTTTGGTCTCGAGGGGCGTGAGCTTGGCCACCTCGCCACCCACCGTCACCACCAGGCGCGCGCGGTCGATCTCGAGGTCTCCCATCGACGCCATGCCCTCGGGCTCGTCCGCGGAGATCTCCACGCGTCGCATTGCCGCCTCGATGCGCGCCACCATCTCGCGCGCCGAGAACGGCTTGCGCAGAAGGTCGTCGGCCCCCAGGCGCAGCGCCCTCAGGCGCTCGGACTCCTCCTGCCGCGCGGTCATCACCACGATCGGCAGGGTGGGGGCCCACTTGCGGACCTCCTCGATGATGCTCCAGCCATCCACGTGGGGCAGCATGAGATCGAGCACCAGCGCATCGGGTCGCCAGCCCTTGAGGGTGGTGATTGCCGCCAGGCCGTCACGGCTGATGCTGGTGCCGAACCCTGCCTTCGACAGATGGTAGGCCAGCGCGTTGGCGGTCGATTCGTCGTCCTCCACGATGAGGACGGTGCGTCGGCCGGGGTCGTCGGGAACCATCATCCGCTCCATGGGCGACCACCGTAGAAGAGCCCCACCGCGCTGGCGTGACCATGTTGTGAACTCCCCGTGAAGGGTCGAAAACGCAGAGCGGATGCGGTTTCACGACATGTTCACGCCATCCCTGTAACAGGACACACCTTCTTCACATGGTTCGCGGGACAGTCAGGGCGATCACTGATCGTCCCCGATCTCGAATACAGGAGAACCCTGAACGTGAATCGCACTCTTCGCATCGCGGCCGTGGCCGCCGTCGGCGCGGGCAGCCTGGTCGGCGCCGCGTCGGCCCTCGGCGCCGCCACTGGCTCGGGCGCCACCTTCCCCGCCGTCGCCTACCAGAAGTGGTGCGGCGAGTCGAAGGTCTGCTCGTACACCCCCAAGGGCTCGAGCGGTGGTATCCGTGACCTCACCAACAAGACCGTCGACTGGGCCGGCACCGACGCCGTGCTCACCGAGGCCCAGGTCGCGGCCATCGGCGGCACGGTGAAGTACTTCCCCACGCTGCTCGGCGCCATCTCGGTTCCGGTGAACATCCCGGGCGTGGTCGGCAACAAGATGAAGCTCGACGGCAAGACCCTCGGCGACATCTGGTCGGGCACCGTCACCACCTGGAACGCCCCGCAGATCAAGAAGCTGAACCCGAAGCTCGCGCTTCCGGCCAGCCCCATCACGCTGTGCGTGCGCTCTGACGGATCGGGCACCTCGTACGGCTTCAGCAACTACCTCAGCAAGGTGAGCCCGTCGTACCGCTCGAAGATCGGTTTCGGGTCGCAGACCCCCGCCTGGCAGGGCAACGTCGTCAAGAGCCCGGGTAACCCCGGTGTGGCCAACTGCGTGAAGAACACCCCGAACTCGGTCGGCTACGTGGACCTTGCCGACTCGATCCGTTCCGGCCTCCAGACGAACGTGACGGCTATCGGCAAGAGCGAGATCGTCAAGGTGGGCAAGAAGGTCGTGCGCAAGACCGTGTTCATCCTGCCGTCGCCGACCAGCATCTCGAAGGCCGGTGACCTGAAGACGATCAAGCCGGACCTGGCCGTCGACCTGTCGAACAGCCCGGCCCCGGGTGCCTACCCGATCACCATCACCACGTGGGTGATCGCCGTGCCCGGCCGTCCGAAGAACGGCGAGGTCAAGGATGTCCTCGGGTACTTCTACGGCAACACCGCCCAGAGCCAGCTGGTGGGCCTCGGCTTCGCGCCGCTGCCGGGCAAGCTGAAGAAGGCGGCGATCGTGGCGGCCGCAGCGCTCAACTAGGCGCCGCGCCTGCTTCATCGCAGTAACGGTGGCGGCCGCCCCGGGGCATTTTCCCGGGGCG
>CAMCDF010000097.1 GCA_945873475.1 Bifidobacterium breve
GCGGACTCGCCCTACCGGTCGCACAGGCGGCCGGCGTTCGGCAGGGACGACCGTTCAATCGGCACCCGGCTGGTCACCCTGCACCCGGACGACGGCCACGAGTGGGACGGCCTGCTGCTGCGCCCGCGCCACGGCGACCCGGCGCTGCGCAAGCTTCTGGTGATCGTGGTGCATGGGTCGGTGGGCAACTACCTCACCGGCGTGCCCCGCCGGGTGGCCTTCAACCTGGCGTCGATGGGCTTCTCGGTCATGAGCATCAACACGCGCCTGGCCAACTACGGACCGTTCTTCGGCGGCGGGCTGTTCCACAAGACACCTCTCGACCTGCTGGCAGCCATGGACGTCGCGCGCGCCCATGGGTTCACCCGTGTCGCGCTGCTGGGCTACAGCATGGGCTGCACCGTGTGCACCAACTTCATCGCCAACCACGACGCGCCCGAGGTGGTGGGGCTGTGCACCATCGCGCATCCGGAGTCGCTGCCCGAGGCGCTCAGGTTGAGGTGGCAGCGGTATGGATCGACCCCCAGCTACGACGAGGTGGCCGAGTACGCCCGCCCGATCGTGGCCGATCACCCCGACGACCCACCGGGTGACCGCATCTTCACGGTCATGCGTGCCAACGGCCCCTTGCCCACACCCGAGAACGGCGAGATCTGGACCTACGCCACGTGGTGGTCGTCTCGCGGCCCCGAGTCGCCCCACGCGGTCAGCCGCGATCAGATCGGCAAGGTGCGGGTGCCCATCGCCATCCTTCAGGCGGGCAACGACCACCTCATCCAGCCCGGCGAGGGCTACGAACTCGCCCACGTGGCCGAACGGGCGGGAAACCACGACGTCTTCCTCGACATGGTCCCCCACGCCGACCACGTCTTCACCGGCTGCATCGACGACGTATCGGACATGGCAGGCCGCTGGCTGGCAGAGCTGACCTGACACCGGTACCCCCGGTGACAGGCACCTTATCCACAGGGGGTTTCCCTTACCTGAACCCCTTGGGAATGGGCGTTCCGGCCCTTAGCGACGGCTAACTATGGACGACCTGTGAAGAAGCCGAACAGGACCTTGACACGAGGGCTGTGTTACTCGGCGGTTCCACGGCAACACCCGCCGCGATTTGGGTCATAATTCCGAACGAAGTCACAGATTCCCCGTTGTGGCACTCCCTAGGAGACATCGATGGTCGAACCATCAAGCACAGTTCAGTTGTGGCTGTGGATCGGCACCATTGGCATGGCGCTCGGCGCACTCGCCTTTCTGGTTATGGCCGCCCGCGAGAAGCCGGGCAACCGCTGGTTCCACACGATCACCTTCTTCGTCGCCGGTATAGCGACGGTCGCCTACCTGGCGATGGCCCTCAAGCAGGGCTGGTTCCCGATTGCGCGTGAAGGCCAGGCCATGGCCGAGCCCTTCTACTGGGCCCGGTATGTCGACTGGTTCTTCACCACCCCGCTCCTCCTGCTCGACCTCGCGCTTCTCGCCGGGGCCACCAAGGAGGCCATCGTCTGGCTGCTCGGCCTGGACGTGATGATGATCGCCACCGGCTTCTTCGCCGGCGTAACGGCCAGCGATACCCGGTGGATCTGGTTCGCGGTCAGCTGCGTCATCTTCGTCTGGATGCTGTGGGTCCTCCTCGCCGAGGTCCTGAAGGCCGCCAAGCAGCGCCCGCCGGAAGTGAGGGCGAGGTTCAATCAACTCGCTGTCCTCTTGGCGATCCTCTGGACCATCTACCCGATTCTCTGGGTGCTCGGCACAGAGGGACTCGGTGTCATCGGCATCGGGGGAGAGGTGGCGACGTTCGCCATCATCGACCTCATCGCCAAGGTCGGCTTCGGCTTCCTGCTGCTCTCGAACCGCAAGGTTCTGGAGGCTGCACGGCCGAACATGGCCGCCTAGCCGTACTCGGTCGGCCCGC
Organism: Bifidobacterium breve; assembly: GCA_945873475.1. GTDB lineage: Bacteria > Actinomycetota > Thermoleophilia > Miltoncostaeales > Miltoncostaeaceae > SYFI01. Next base: position 1,913 of record CAMCDF010000097.1, read on the forward strand.
ACGCCCCCGATGGGGGCGTGCGGGCTACCGTGCCCGGCGTGAGTACTCGCGCCGCCCTCCCTGGCACCGGATGCCTGCGCGAGCAGTCGTTCCGGCTGCTCTTCACGTCGCAGCTGCTGAGCGCCGTGGGCGACACCATGGCGTCGGTCGCGGTGCCCTTCGCCATCATCGCCCTGGGCGGTGGGGCCGGCGACATCGGCCTGGTGCTCGGCGCCAGGGCCGTACCCCTCGTGCTCTTCCTTCTGGTGGGAGGGGTGTGGGCCGACCGCATCTCGCGGCGCACCGTCATGATCGCCAGCGACGTCGTGCGCGCGGCGTGCCAGGCCACCTTCGCGGCAATCCTCTTCCTGGGGGTGGGCGGGGTGTGGGCCATCGTGGCCATCACGTTCGTCTACGGCGCGGCCGAGGCGTTCTTCCGCCCGGCGTTGTCGGGAATCGTGCCGCAGGCGGTGTCGCCCGAGCGACTGCAGGAGGCCTACGGGCTCATCGCCATCACCCCGGCTGTGGGCATGACGCTGGGCGGCGTGCTCGGGGGCACCGCGGTGGCGCTCATCTCGCCCGCGGGCGCCATCGCCATCGACGCCGCCACGTTCGTGCTGGCCATCGTGCTGCTGGCCTTCGCCCGCTTCCGCACCGTGGCCATGGCCGAGCGCGGCCGATCGTTCGTGGCCGATCTGCGCGAGGGGTGGGATGCCTTCCGGCGCCGCACGTGGCTGGTGATGGTGGTGCTCGGCGAGTCGTTCTACGCGCTGCTGGTGATGCCGGCCATCTTCGTGGGTGGCCCGCTCATCGCCGAGCAGTACCTGTCGGGCGCCTCGTCGTACGCCACCATCGTCACCTTCTTCGGGCTCGGCTTCATCACCGGCGGCCTGGTGGTGGCGCGGCTCACCCCGAAGCGACCGCTGGTACTGGCCTACGCCATAACCCTGCCATTCGTGGGCACGTTCATCGCGCTGTCGGTGCCGGCTCCGGTGGCGGTGATCGCGGCGTGCGCGTGGATCGGCGGCACCGTCATCATCATCTCGGGCAGCCTGCTCGAGGCCACCATCACCCGGCAGGTGACCCCCGACATCCGCTCGCGCGTGGGGTCGTTCCGCGCCCTCGGCAGCCAGGTGTGCCAGCCCATCGGCTTCGCCCTGGCCGGCGCCATCATCGCGGGCATCGGCCTGTCGGGAACGATGTGGTTGGCCGTGGCCGCCGTGCTGGCCAACGTGGCCCTGGTGCTGGGCACCCCGAGCGTGCGCGCCATGGACGACAGCGCCCCGGGGCTCGACGCCGCCTAGCGGGGCCCATCCGAGCCCGCGGGGGCGTCAGGCATCGAGCGCGGTCAGGACCGCCTGCATTGTTGGCCCCGCCTTCTCGTGTATCCGCACCGAGCAGCGGTGGTCGTAGTCGGTCTCGCTCTCGGTGAGTATCGCCAGCGCACCGCCGCGCGCCAGCACCACGCCGGGCAGTTGGCTCACCGGGGTCACCTGCAGGCTGGAGCCGATCACCAGCATCACGTCGGCGGCCTCGGCCGCATCGAATGCGGCGCCGATGGCCTCTATGGGCATCTGCTCGCCGAATAGCACCACGCCGCTCTTCAACTGGAAGCCGCAGTCGCACCGCGGCACGCCGTCGTCAGCGGCGTCCGCCCGCGCGCAGAGCTCGTCCATGCTCACGGTGTGGTCGCACCGCAGGCACCGCCCGCGGTCGAGTGATCCGTGCACCTCGATCACGTCCACCGCACCGGCCCTGGTGTGCAACCGATCGATGTTCTGGGTGATGACCGCCTTCACGATTCCCCGCCGCTGCAGCTCGGCCACGGCATCGTGCGCCGGGTTCGGGTCCACCGCCCCGAGCATGTCGATGCGCGGCCGGTGGAAGCGCCAGAACAGCGCGGGGTCGTCCATGAACGTGTTCATCGACGCCACCTTCATGGGGTCGTAGGTCTCCCACAGGCCGCCGGCCGATCGGAAGTCGGGGATGCCGCTCTCGGTGCTGATTCCGGCACCGGTGAGCACCACCGCGTGACTGGCCCCGGCGAGCAGGGCGGCAAGGGCCTGGGGCGAGTCACTCATGTCGGTGAGGCTACCGCCGGGCCGGGAGCGATCGGTTGGGCGTGTCTGCTGCCGGCCACTGGTGGCGGGCTGGGAGCCCGCGGTTGTCTGATCAGCGGGGCGGCAGCCCCATGGGTGGCATGGGGCCGCCCGCTGCGCCCGCCTGGGTGACCGGCGTGCCACGGAAGCACCCGATGGTGTATGGGAAGGCCGTGGTGGCGTGGTACCCGTATGAGCCATCGGGCTGCGTGCGCCCGTTGCACTTGTCGAGCACGGTCTTCGACGACGACTTCTTCCAGGTGTAGGCGCTCCAGGAGTCCTTCTTCGGGTTGCCCGTGCGCACGTAGCCCGACTTCATCACGGCCGTCTTCGTGCAGGTGGTGTCGAGGCAGCCCCGCGTGCCATAGATGGGAAAGCCGTCGATGGCGTAGCCCACGATGGTGTTGCCCGCGAAGCCGCAGCGGGCCGCGGAGTTGATGTAGTGATCGTGGTACTCGGCGGCCGGCCCGGTGTGGCCACCGCACGAGTCGAGCAGCCCGTTGTACTTCGGGTCGCCGAAGGCCTCGCTGGCCGGCATGGGGCCCTCCATGGCCGCGTACACCGGGATGCCCGTGACGGTGAAGCCCACAGTGCCCATGCGCCGGCGCACGCTGGTGGTGCTGGCGGCCACCTTGGGGCTCGCGGGCACCTTCCAGGTCCAGTCCTGCGTGCGCAGCGCGTTGGGGGTCTTCTTCACGAACGTGTACGACGGCATGCCATTCGAGGTGACCACCAGGTTCGCGCCCGTGCACTTGGCCGACACCTGGGCCTTTGCGTATCCCGCGCCCGCTCCGGGCTGACCCGAGCGGATCGTGAACAGCGCGGCGTCGCACTCGGAGGCGCTGGACGCCACGGTGGGCACCACGACGGCGGTGGTGGCGAGGGCTGCTGCACCGGCGACCGCGGTGCCGAGGAGTATCGAGGGAATCTTCATGCGCTGAACTCTGTCGGGCATGTCGATGAAATGGGCATCGAACGGGTAAGAGTTCCCGAAGAGTCGTGTGCGATCACTAGGGTTCCCCCGTGCGCGCAGACGGAAGGCAGCCGGACGAGCTCCGGCCCATCATCATCGAGCCGGGCTTCATCACCAGCGCCACCGGAAGCGTGCTGATCGCCGCGGGCAACACCCGCGTCATCTGCACCGCCATGGTGGAGGAGCAGGTGCCCGGCTGGCGCAGGGGCAGCGGCAAGGGGTGGGTCACCGCCGAGTACGGAATGCTCCCGGGCAGCACCGACACCCGCAAGCAGCGCGATGCCAGCCGCGGCAAGGTTGACGGCCGCTCCACCGAGATCCAGCGCCTCATCGGCCGCTCGCTGCGCAGCGTGATGGATCTGGAGAAGCTGGGCGAGCGCAGCGTGTGGGTGGACTGCGATGTGATCCAGGCCGACGGCGGCACCCGCTGCGCCAGCATCACCGGCGGCTACGTGGCGCTGGAGATCGCGCTGCAGAAGCTGGTTGACCAGGGGCTCATCGCCGAGCTTCCGCTGCGCGACAGCATCGCCGCGGTCAGCGTGGGCGTGGTGGGCGGCCAGTCGCTGCTCGACCTTCCTTACGTGGAGGACTCCCGCGCCGACGTTGACATGAACGTGGTTGCCACCGGATCGGGCCTGCTGGTCGAGGTGCAGGCCACGGCCGAGGGCCCGCCGGTGGAGCGCCGCGTGGTGGACGGCCTGCTCGACATGGCGCTGGCCGGCATCGGCGAGCTCACCGTGCTGCAGCGCGCCGCCATCGGGGGGTAGCCCGTGCGCGTGATGCTGGCCACGGGCAACAAGGACAAGGTGCGCGAGCTCGAGGCCCTGCTGGCGGGCACCGAGGTCACCGCTGCTCCCGACGGGTTCGACCCCGACGAGACCGGCACCACGCTGGTGCAGAACGCCCGCATCAAGGCCGAGGCCCTGCGCCCCGACGCCCCGGGCGACGCCTGGGTGATGGCCGACGACTCGGGGCTGTTCGTGCACGGGCTGAACGGCCGCCCGGGCGTGTACTCGTCGCGCTACGCGGGCCCCGACGCCACCTACGCCGACAACTGCAACCTGCTGCTGAAGGAACTTGGTGACAGTCACCAGCGGGGAGCGGCGTTCGCCTGCGTGCTCTACTGCATCGCCCCTGATGGTGAGTTCATGGTGGCCAGCGGGGTGCTGCCGGGTGAGATCACGCGCCAGGCCGCGGGCGCGGACGGCTTCGGCTACGACCCGGTATTCCGGCCGCTGTCCGACCACCGCACGCTGGCCGAGATGACCCGCGACGAGAAGGCGGCCATCTCGCACCGCGGCCGCGC
>CAMCDF010000098.1 GCA_945873475.1 Bifidobacterium breve
CGCCGACATGGGTGGGGGCTCCATCGTGTGGGCCGACGCCCAGCCCGCGAAGACGAAGACCTTCACGTACTGGCGCACCGATGCCTCGAGCGCCCGGGTATCGGGGAACCGCATCAGTGGTGTGCTGAAGCCCGTGGCCGTGCGCACCAGCGCCGGGCCCCTGACGGGAACCGAGATCCGCGCGACCGGGGTTGGCCGCGGCTTCGCCCTCACGGCATCCGGGGCGGCGTTCGCCGGCCCCGTCACATGGTGCTGCACGGCCGACATGCTCGAGGTCGTGGTGTCGAGCGATGGCGATGGCGCAGCGCCGCATCCGTATGCCGCGGGCCTCGACGGCACGCGGGTGCGCTGGATCGCCGGTGGCCCCGGCGGGGCCGTGCTGGGGTCGGGCGACCCGATCGAGAACGCCGAGCGCGAGACGTCTGCGCCCATTCCCGGGCGACCGGGGCCCGGGCTGGCATCGGTGGCACGAGGAATCGCCGCATGGGCTGATCAGGGCGGATCATCCATCCGCTGGGGCGTGCCGTCGGATTCCGGCGTCGCCGGCCTGCGCGAGGCGGCGCAGGGCGGCCGCGTGGTGCAGGTGCGCGCGGTTCCCGGCTTCATCGTGGCCGTGGTGCGCGCCGGGGGCTACCGGGTGACCCGCACCGACACCGCGACAGGGCGCGTGAGCGTGGTGTGGCGGGGATCACCTAGGCCCCAGGTCGGCGCGGGGGGGCAGGCCATCGCCATCGGCGCAGGGCGGGTGGTGCTCACCAGCCGCGGCGGCGCGGCGCGCAGGGCGGGCACGGCAAATGGCCCCATCGCGGCCGTGGCCACCGATGGATCCCGGGTGGCCGTGTTCGAGCGGGTGTCACGCAAGACCAGGGCCGGGAAGTCGGTCAAGACCGTGCGCAGCACCGCGGTGCGAATCGTCGGGAGGGTCAGGTGAGGATCAGGAAGATGATCGCGGGCATCACGGCGGCCGTGGGACTCGTCGCGCTGGCCGCACCCGCGCAGGGGGCGATCATGGCCCTGCAGGACGACCAGCTGCCGAACATGATCGGCCCGGAGCTCGAGCAGCGCCTGGACCTGCTCAAGACCACCGGCACCAAGGTGACGCGCCTGGACATCCTGTGGCGCAACGTGGCGCCCACGCGTCCGGCAGACGGCACCGACCCGGGCGACCCCGCGTACGACTGGACCCGCTACGACCAGATGATCAAGGGCCTGGTGGCCCGCGACATCACGCCGATGATCACCTACTACTGGACCCCCACGTGGGCGTCTCGCACGGGCGAGAAGAACGCCGCCCCGCGCGTGGCCGACGCCGCGGCGTTCGCCGCCGCCATCGCCCGCCGCTACAACGGCACCTGGCGCGACCCCGCCGGGGGCACCCTGCCGCTGGTGAAGCGGCTCGAGATCTGGAACGAGCCGAACATCGCGACGTTCTGGTTCCCGCAGTGCCGCAGGCAGGGCGGGCGGTACGTCATGGAGTCGGCTCGCCAGTACTCGGCCCTCGTGGCGGCCGCATATCCCCTGGTGAAGGCCGCGAGTCCGAACTCCATCGTCACGGGCGGCGTCACGGGCCCCGTGGGTGGTTCAGTGTGCGACAAGGCCAACTCATCGGTGGGCACCATCACCTTCGCGGAGGAGATGATCCGCCAGCGCGTACCCATCGATGCGTGGAGCATGCACCTGTACCCCATCGGCTCTCCGCTGCAGGCGTACTTCGTGCCGTCGTGGAAGACGATCCCGCAGATCACGAAGCTGGTGGATAGGCTGAAGCCCGGTGCGCCCATCTACGTCACGGAGACCGGCTATCACACGTCGTACAACCGCTACCACCGCTACTTCGTGAGCGAGGCCCAGCAGGCGGCCTGGGTCGACGAGACCGCGCGTGCGGCCAACCTGTACCCGCGCGTCGAGGTGTCCATGTGGTTCAACCTCGTCGACAACAAGTTCTGGACCGGTGGGCTGATGCGCAGCAACATGTCGAAGAAGCCGGCGTGGTCGCGCTTCGTGGCCCAGGCCACGGCGTCCACTCGACCCGCGACGTGGGCGCCATGAGCGCCGGGGGCGAGCGGGGCGACGAGAAGCTCGACGACGTCCGCGACTACTACGACCGCATCGCGCCGAGGCTGCGCGCGGTGGAGCAGCAGAACTGGCACCTGCAGAGCCGCATGTCGTGCGTGCTCGCCACCATCGACGGCTACGGCCCGGGGCCCGGCGGCCGCGTGCTCGATGTCGGATGCGGTGGCGGGTTCCTGCTCGAGGAGCTCGCGCGCCGCGGGTACTCGGGCGTGGGAATCGACCTCTCGCCCGAGTCGGTGGAGATCGCGCGCACGCGCCTGGCCGACATCGGGGCCGCCGACAGGCTCGATGCGCAGGTGGGCAGCGCCTACGAGCCGCCCGAGGGACCCTTCGACCTGGTGTGCCTCACCGATGTGCTCGAGCACCTCGAGGACCCACGCGGATGCCTGCGCGCGCTGCGCGAGCAGATGGCGCCCGGCGCCCTGCTGGTGATCTCCACGCCCAACCGCCGCAGCCTGCCCGGCGCGCGGCGCTGGTTGGCCGAGAAGGGCGTGCCGGGCATCAACCTGAGCCTCGCGCCCATCGACAACTGGCAGACGTGGGTCGACCTCGAGTCGCACGCTGCCGCGGCCGGCATGGTGCCGGTGAGCAAGCGGGGCATCTTCTTCCGCCCGGGCGGGAAGCTGGGATCGCAGATCGGCCGCGTGTACCGCTACGACCGGGTGCGTAACGCCGAGCGCCGCGCGTCGGGCACGCCGGTCGGCCGCTTCGGCTTCTACATCGTGCTGGGCTTCAGGCCCCTCCCCTGATGCCCGCGCAGGGGCGGCGGGGCATCATCGCCGGGGGCATCATCGCCCTCGTGCTCGTGGCGTTCGGGGTCTTCGTGCTGCCGTTCGCGTTCACGACCCCTCCGCCGATCATCACGCGCTTCGTGGCCACCCGCGCGTTCACCCCGGGCAACGAGCAGGGGCGGGCCATCGCCACCGCGGCAATCCGCCTGAGCGAGCCCAGCAACGTGTCGATCACCATCAAGGACCCGCAGTCCGGACGCGTGGTGGCCAGGCTGGCCGACGGGGCCGACCTGGTGCGCACCCGCACGCTGGCGGTCACCTGGGACGGCCGCGACCTCGACGGGCGCCAGGTGCCGGATGGCACCTACGCCATCGACCTCGAGGCACGGGCAGGCGACAAGAAGTTCTCGAAGAGCCGCAAGATCGTGGTGGACACCACCCCGCCGCGGCCCGAGGTGACGGTGGCCACGACGGCCGTCGGCTGCGAGGCCGAGGCCAGCGCTCCCGGCGAGAGCGCCTCCGTGCAGTTCTCGGTGCCCACCGCCCGCGTGCAGTCGAAGCCGCGGACCATCGGCCCGAAGGGCGTTGCCGACTGGGCGTGGAACGGGCGCGACGACCGCGGTCGCCTGGTGCCACCGGGCATCCAGGTGGTCCGGACCACCGCACGGGACGACCGTGGCAACCAGTCGTCCACCGCCCTCACATGCTGGGTGGGCCACCTGGAGGCCCGGGCCGTGCCGGGCAGCCCCGCCAGCGGCGACGCCGTGGGCGTGGTGATCCCCGGCGGGCGCAACCCCCAGGTAACCCTGTCGCTGCGGCAGCGCGTCGGTGATCCCGGCTCGCCGGCCGGCACCCGCGTGCTGGGCGACCCCATCGGGGAAGACGTGACGGGCCCGGCATCCACCGCGCGCATCACCATCCCCCAGGGCACGAGGCCCGCGGATGTCTGGCTGCTGGCGTCCACCGGCCCCGACGCGCAGGCGCTGATCGGATTCGGAGGCACCGGATGAGCACCGAGGCAATCCGCTTCGCCGCCGCCATCATCGCGGCGGTCGGCCTGGTGCTCATGCTCACGCCCACGGCGCTCACCGCGCGCGCCGGGCTGCCCGACCGCGGCAGGCGTCTCGCCGGGCTGGCCATCCTGCTCATCGGCTGGGTGGTGATGGCCGGCACGCTCGTGCCCGACGGCATCTCGGACAGGCTGTCCACACCGGTGGGGCTGGGCGCGGGAATCGTGGGCGTGGTCGTGGCCCTGGCGGTGCTGATGGCCCTGGGCCGACTGGTGGCGCGGAAGCCCTGGGTGTGGTTCCTGCTGCTGGGCCTGGCCCTGCCCGTGCGCATACCGCTGTCGCTGGGCGGCGAGGACGCCAACCTGCTGCTGCCCCTGTACGCGGTGATCGTGCTGGGGCTGGCCGTGCTGTGGTGGATGGAGCGCGACGGAACCCGGCCGCGCCTCTGGCCGTCCACCCCCCTCGACCTCCCGCTCATGCTGTTCGTCGGGTTCACGCTGGTGTCGCTGCTGTGGTCGTCCGACGTCGCCGAGGGCGCGGTGAAGGCCACCTTCTTCTGGATTCCCTTCGTGCTGCTGTACCTGCTGGTGGTGGCCATCTGGCGCGAGGGACGGGCGCTTCGCACGCTGGCCATCACCACCATGGCGATGTCGGTGCCCGTGGCCGTGCTGGCGCTGGCCGAGTACGCGTCGCGCGACATCCTGTGGAACCACCGCCTCATGCAGGCGAACGTCTACAGCCGGTTCTTCCGGGTCAACTCGATCTTCTACGACCCCAACATCCTGGGTCGCTACCTGGCGCTGGCGCTCATCATCACCGTGGCCGTGGCCTGGCTGTGGCGCGGCAGCAACAGGGTGCTCGTGGCCTGCGGGGTGGTCGCGGCCATCGACGCCGCCGCCCTGGTAGTGACCTTCTCGCGCTCGAGCGCGCTTATGCTGATGGTGGGCCTGCTCATCATGGCGCTGCGCATGTTCGGCTGGCGCAAGGCGGTGCTCACGGCGGTGGTCATGGCCCTCATAGGCAGCGGGGTGGCCATCGCCACGTCGGGCCAGGTGAGGGCCGCGCTCACGTCGACCGAACGGCTCGAGAAGGTCAGCGAGGGCCGCTTCGACCTCGTGGACGGAGGCGTGGACATCTTCCGGGAGCACCCCGTGGCGGGTGGGGGCCTGGGCTCGTTCGCCACCGACTACTCGCAGTTGCTGTCGCAGCAGGAGCTGCGGAAGACGCGCGTGGTCATCTCGCACAACGCGCCGGTCACCATCCTCAGCGAGGAGGGGGCCATCGGGTTCGCCCTTTTCATCTGGCTGTGCGTCATCGCGGTGATCGTCGGGATCGTCGCCACGCGCGACCGCGACGACGACGTGGGCGTGCCGGGGGCGGCCATGCTGGGCGCACTGGTGGGCATCTTCGTCCACGCGCTCCTGTACTCGGCGCTGTTCGAGGACCCCTACACATGGGTGCTCGCCGCCGGACTGGTGGCGCTGTGCGCCCGGGCACCCGGCAGGAGCGACCCCGGGCCGTGAGGGTCCTCTGCCTCTCGAACATGTACCCGGGGCCGGGGGCGCCCGACTACGGGGCGTTCGTCGAGCGCATGTGCGACGCGCTGGAGGGGCATGGGGCCGATGTGGACCGCGTGGTCATCCGCACGCGGGCGTCGGGCCGGCTGCGCACGCCCGCGAAGTACCTGGGCCTCTCGGCCCAGGCCATCGTGGCCGCACGCCGCGCGGATGTGATCTGGGCGCACTACCTGTTCCCCACCGGGCTCATCGCCTGGCTCGCCGGCCGGGCCACGCGCACGCCCTGGGTGGTCACCGCGCACGGTGGTGACGTGGCCAACCTCTCCAACCGCACGGTTCGCCGCCTCTCGGGTCCCGGGGTGCGCGGTGCCCGTTCGGTGATCTGCGTGAGCGAGTGGCTGGCCGGTCGCATGGCCGACGAGGGCCTGCCACCGCGCAACCTGCGAGTGGCCAGCATGGGGGTGGACGCCCGGCGGTTCGTCATCGGCGACCGCGACGTCGCCCGCGGCCGCACGGGAATCCCCGTGGGCGTTCCCCTGGTACTGGCCGTGGGCGGGTTGACCGAGCGCAAGAACCCGCTGGGGCTGATGCGCGCGTTCGCCCGCGTGAGGGCGGCCGACCACCCCGACGCGATGCTGGCCTACGTGGGCGATGGTCCCCTGGCCGGCGCCATCGACTCCGCGGCGCGCGCCCTTGGGTTGGAGGGGGCCATCATCCGCACCGGGGTGCTGCCGAACGAGGGCGTCACCGACTGGATGACCGCGGCCGACGTTGTGGCCCAGGTGAGCCTTGTCGAGCCGCTCGGCGTGGCTGCCCTGGAGGCCATGGCCAGCGGCAGGCCCGTGGTGGGCACCGCCGTGGGGGGCATGCG
>CAMCDF010000099.1 GCA_945873475.1 Bifidobacterium breve
GGGCAGACCGGCCTCGCGCAGGATGGCCGCCAGGGCCAGCCCCGACAACGGCGTGCGACCCGCGGGCTTCAGCACCACCGGCGCACCCACGGCCACGGCGGGGCCAAGCTTGTGGGCCACGAGGTTGAGGGGGAAGTTGAACGGCGTGATGGCGGCGATGACCCCGATGGGCTCGCGCACGGTCATGCCCATCAGGCCCGCGCCGGAGTCGGCGGCGTCCATGGGAATGACCTCCCCCGACAGCGTGCGCGCGACGGCGCCCGAGAACCGCAGGGTGTCAACGCACCGGGCCACCTCGCCACGGGCCTGCGCAATCGGCTTGCCGGCCTCGGCGGCCAGCACCTGGGCCAGGGCATCGACGCGGTCGTGCACCAGCCCGGCGGCGCGGTCGAGTATCCGCGCGCGCTCGGCCGCAGGCGGTGCGTGGCCGAGCGCGGCGCGCGCCACCGCAACCGCGGCGTCGACGGCGTCCTCGCCCGACACGGGCACGCGGGCGATTTCGTCGCGGTCGTACGGAGCCACCACGGGCTGCTCGCCGATCGCCGGCAGCACGTCGTCCCCCGCCATCGCGACGAGGGGAATCCACCCGGGAACATCGATTCGCGCCATGCCCGCAGGCTACCGTGGTCGGCATGGCTCCCCTGCTGCCCGACGACATCGCGCCCGACCCCGTGCGCGCGCTCTGCGCGTGGATCGACGAGGCGAGGGGCACGGCCCAGCCCCAGGCCACCGCCATGACACTCGCAACCGCTGGGGCCGACGGGCGTCCCTCGGCGCGCATGGTGTTCGTGCGGGCGTGGGGACCCGCGGGCATCGAGTGGATCACCGACGGCGGCTCGCGCAAGGCGCGCGAGCTGATGGCCCGCCCGGAGGCCGCAGGGGTGTTCTTCTGGGCCGGGCTGGCGCGCCAGGTGCGCGTGGAGGGCCCGGTGCACCTGCTGCCGCCCGACGAGGTGGACGCCCACATGCGCAGGCGCCGGCCGGCGGCCCGGGCAGCGGCCCGTGCGTGGCGCCAGGGCGAGGCAATCGACTCGCGCGCCGACATGAACCGCCGGCTGGCGGCGGCGCGGGCAGAGGGCGACCCCCCCGGCGTGCCCGACGGCTGGGTGGGCCACCGCCTTCAGCCCACCACCATCGAGTTCTGGCAGGAGGACCCCGACGGGCTGCACGACCGGCTGCTGGCCGTGCGGAGGGGTGGCGACTGGACCGTCGGGCGGCTCGCCCCTTAGGAGCGTGCCCCGGCTGCGGCAAACCCGTAGCGCTATTCCGTAGGGCACCCGAATTGAGGGGTGCCCGACCGGCTCATAACGTCGCTGGTCATGATGACTTCTCTGGGAAAGGGCATCGCGACCGGCTACCTGGTCTTCGTCGCGCTCGGGTTGATCATCGCCTTCGGCGTCCTCTGGTCGACCAAGCGGGGTCGCAGGGAGGGCGGGCAGGGCGTTGACATCGAGCGGGCCGAGCGGGCCGAACCCTGGTGGGGCGTGTTCGTGGTGGTGCTGCTGGCGATCCTGCTCGGCATGACCATCTGGCGCGCCCCGTGGTTCGCCGAGGGCGACGACCCACGGGACGTCCAGGTGCAGGTCACGGGCATCCAGTTCGGGTTCCTCGTGCAGCCCACCACCGTGAAGGCGGGCCAGAACGTGCAGTTCAACGTCACCTCCAAGGACGTCAACCACGCCATAGCCCTCTTCAACCCGCAGGGCCAGATGATCATGAACGTCCAGGCCGTTCCCGAATACACGATCTCGCGCTCGTACACGTTCACGGAGCCCGGCACCTACACGATCAGGTGCTTCGAGTTCTGCGGGTACCAGCACCACAAGATGATCTACCCGGCCTTCCAGGTGACCGCATGATGACCACCGCCGTTCCGCCCGTGGCGCCCGGGGCGCTGCCCTACGACGACGCCGAGATGCCGCTCTCGCTGGTGCAGACGAGGACCAGGCGCTTCGTACTCCGGGTCATATGGAGCTCCACGGCATTCCTGGTGGTCGCCGGAATCCTCGGGCTGCTGCTGCGCCTGCGGCAGGGCGAGGTCATCAGCATGGGCGACAACTTCTGGTACGCCGTGATGACCGCGCACGGCCTGGGCGCCTTCATCGCCTGGGCCGGCTTCTTCCTGATGGGCATCACCTTCTGGGTGCTGATGAAGGTGGGCATGCCCCTGCGCAGCTTCGTGCTTCCCGAGGTCATGTACTGGAGCATGATGCTGGGGGTCGTCGGCATCGTGCTCACCACCCTGCTCTCGGGCTTCGGCGGGTCGTGGGTGTTCCTGTACCCCCTGCCGTTCTTCTCGGCGGGGCAGTGGAGCGACACCGTCACGGGCATCTTCTCGACATCGGTGCTGCTGGCCGGCGTGTCGATCCTCGCCTACTGCGCGGCGGTGCTGCAGACCTGCCTCTCACCGGCGCTGAAGGCCGAGAAGGACACCCTGGGCCAGCGCATCGGCCTCACCTTCGGGTTCGGGCTGCTCTTCCCGTCGCGCTTCAAGACCAAGCGCGGGAAGATCCCCTACCCCGTGCTGCCGTTCGCGGTGAACGCGGTCGACATGTTCCTGGCCACCCTCCCGTTCGCGCTGCTGCTGGTGTTCAACATCGTGCAGTCGGTCAACAACGGGTTCTCCATCAACGTGCTGCTGGCGGGCAACCTGCTGTGGGCCTTCGGGCACCCGGTGGTGTACCTGCTGCTCTTCCCCGCGGCGGCGACCTACTACTACCTCATCCCCCGGTACGCCGGGCGCGAGCTGGTGGCGGGCAAGGCGGTTGCCGTCGCATGGCTGATCGCGCTGACGATGAACCTGTTCGTGTGGGCGCACCACCTCTACATGAACTACCCCGACGGCGAGAACGTGCAGCAGACCCTCGGCACCATCATGCAGCCCACCACCTACGCGCTGGTGCTGCCGTCGGCGCTCTCGCTGTACTCGATCGCCGCCACCATCTACCGGTCGAACTTCCAGTGGAACGTGACCTCGAAGTTCCTGGTGGCGGGAATCGTGTCGTGGCTGGTGGCGGGCCTGCAGGGCATCATCAACGCCACCGCGGCCTTCCAGGACACCCTGCACAACACGCTCTGGATCGTGGGCCACTTCCACAACATGGCCTTCCTGAACATGGGCCTGCTCATCTTCGGCGCCATGTACGCGTTCCTGCCCGAACTGATGGGCCGGCCGTGGTGGAACGAGCGCCTGGGCAGCTGGCACCTGTGGGGAACCATCGTGGGCGCGTACGGCTGGGTGACATGCCAGATGATCCAGGGGCTCGAGGGCGCGCCGCGCCGCTGGGCCGTGCTGCCCAGCGAGTACCTCACGCTCACCCACATCTCGCTCGGCTTCCTGGCACTGCTGGTGGCCGCGCAGCTGGTGTTCGCCTACAACCTCTGGACCACGCTCCGCAGGTCGCCCTTCGACGACCCGAAGGCGGTCAGCGTGCTCGGGGGTACGCAGCGATAGACCGGTAGCCGACCGTGGATCTCCTGCTCGCTCACATCCCGCACCTCGCGCTGCTGCTGGCGGTCGCCCTGCTGTTCGTGCGCATGATGGCGGGCGAGAGGCGCATGCAGCTGGCCATCGCCGACGGCGGCGAGCAGGCGGCGGCCGAGGTGAAGGTGGTGGGCGTGCGGGGCGCGTTCCGCACCCTGCTGCTGCTGCTGTTCCTCGCGGCGGTCGTGGTGCTGGCGGTGCAGGTGCTGCGAGACGAACGGCCCTCGGCCTTCGTGGTGGCCGACTACCTGCTGGCCGGAGGCGTGCTGGCGATCTGGATGGCCTGGTCGGCCCCGACGGGCCTTGCCCCGGGCGTGCAGCGCCGCCTGGGCGGCGCGGGACGCACCGCGGTTCGCGTGGCCGTGGGCACCGTGGCGATGGGCAGCCTGGTCATCGCGGGAATGGCACTGGCCCACGGAGTTCTGCTGCCGCCCCTATAGTTGGCCCACAACGCCATGGGCGGTGGTGAGGGAAGCCGGTGCGATTCCGGCGCGGTCCCGCCACTGTGACCGGGAGCGTCGCCGCTGGGGTCCCCGAGGCCCGGCCACTGGGGACTCCCCGGGAAGGTGCGGTGGCGCGATGACCGGGAGCCAGGAGACCTGCCTCCGCCTTGGCACCACGACCTTCGAGGACTGAGGTGACGGTGCACGGGGATCCCACGGGGAACCCTCATGGAGTACCCATCGCGCACGGCCACGTGGTGGCCCGCGTGCGCGGCCTTGCGTTCTCGTACGGCGAATCCCGGCGCGCGGCGCTGGACGGCGTGGACATCGACGTGCACGCGGGCGAGGTACTGGTGCTCGAGGGCCCCTCCGGGGGCGGCAAGAGCACCCTGCTGCGCGCGATGGCGGGCCTGGTGCCCGACTTCCACGGCGGCCGGGTGTCCGGGTCGGTCGAGGTGGCCGGCCGCGACGCCCTGGGCCTGACCCCTGCCGACCTGGGGGGTGCCGCGGGCATGGTGTTCCAGGACCCCGAGGCGCAGGCGGTGATGGGCACGGTGGAGCGTGACGTCGCCTTCGGCCCCTCCAACGCCGGCCTGCCCGCCGACGAGATCATGCGCCGGGTCACGCAGGCGCTTGCCGATGCGGACGCCACCCACCTGCGCGACAGGCGCATCGACACCCTGTCGTCTGGCGAGCGCCAGCGCGTGGCCATCGCGGGCGTGCTGGCGCGCGAGCCCCGGCTGCTGCTGCTCGACGAACCCACGTCGCAGCTCGACGCCGCAGCCGCGGCATCACTGGCAGCCACCCTCAGGCGCCTGGCCGACCGCGGCACGGCCGTGGTCGTGGCCGAGCACCGGGCCGAGCGCGTGCGGCCCATCGCCGACCGCATCGTGGCCGTGTGCTGCGGACAGGTGGGCCCGGCAGCCGACGAGGAGATCCCGCCCCCGGTCACCGAGCCCTGCCGCACCACCGCGCCCCCGGCCGCACGGATGGAGCAGGTGGTGGCCGCCCACGGCGACCGCGGCGTGCTGCGGGGTGCATCGCTGGCCCTGGTACCGGGCCGGGTCACCGCGCTGGTGGGCCCCAACGGCAGTGGAAAGACCACCCTGCTGCGCGCCCTGGCGGGCCTGCACTGCCCCGATGCCGGACGGGTGCTGCTGGGGGACGACGACGTCTCGGCGCTGCCACCCGAGGCACGGTTCCCGCGCCTGGGGCTGCTGCCACAGGACCCCGGCCGTCACCTGCTCACCGAGACCGTGGCCGATGAGATCGGCGTGGCGCTGCGATCGCTGGGGATCACCGGGGACGACGCCGACCGGCGCGTGCGCGAGGCGGCCGGGGCACTCGATCTCGACGGCATGCTCCAGCGGCATCCGCTCGACCTGAGCGTGGGCGAGCGCGAACGCGTGGCCCTGGCGTCGATCATCGTTGCCGCGCCGCGCGTGCTGGTGCTCGATGAGCCCACGCGCGGCATGGACCCCGAGCGCAAGCGATCGCTGGCCCGGCTCATCCGGCAGCGCGCGGCCGATGGGGCCGCCGTGCTGGTGGCCACACACGACGGCCCCTTCGCCGTGGCCGCCGCCGATGAGGTGCTGCAGATGGTGGACGGCGACGCCGTTCCCACCGGCCTGCCGCCCACGGCGCTGCTCACCGCATGAGCGCCGCGTCCATCGTCATCCTGGCCACGGTCGCGCTGCTGCTGCTGGGATGGGCGGCCTGGGAGCGCGGGCCCGGCGGCCCCAAGATGGTGGCCCTCACGGCCACGCTGGGCGCCGCCACCGCAGCGGGCCGGGTGCTGTTCGCCGCCGTCCCCTCGGTGAAGCCGGTCACCACCATGTGCCTGGTGGCGGGAGCCGCGCTGGGAGCCCGGGCCGGTATGGCCGTGGGCGCCCTTGCCGCCCTCATCTCCAATGCATTCCTGGGCCAGGGCCCGTGGACCCCTGCGCAGATGCTGCTCTGGGGCGCCGTGGGCGCATCGGGTGCGCTGTTCCGCCCCGCCACACGCACCCGCATCGGCCTCGCCTGCATCGCAGGCGCCTGGGGATTTGTATTCGGCTGGGCCATGAACCTGTGGTTCCTGGCCACCTTCGGTCCCGAGGTCTCGTGGGCCGCATTCATCACCGCCTGCATCGCCAGCGCGTGGTTCGACATCGCCGCCGCCATCGGCAACGTGGTCTTCGCCCTCATCATCGGGCCCGCGCTGTACCGCCTGCTCAGCCGGTACGCGGCGAGGGTGCGCGTGTCG
>CAMCDF010000100.1 GCA_945873475.1 Bifidobacterium breve
CATCAACGCAGCGCCCACCATGCCGGCATCGGGGCCCATCTGCGCCACGCGCAACGGGGCCCGCCTGGTGGGTGGCAGGGCCCTGTGCTCGTACACCGCCCTCGCCGGCCCCAGCAGCAGCTCGCCCGCGGCCGACACGCCACCGCCGACGAGGATGACGTCGGGGTCGAACGTGTTGGCGAGCGACGTGACGGCCACGCCCAGCCATTCACCCGCGTTGGTGAGAATTGCCAGCGCGTCAGGGTTGCCCTGCTGGGCCAGGGCCAGGCCGGCGCGGCTGTCGAGCGCGCCATCGGCGTGCAGTGCGCCAAGCGCCGATTCCGGATGCGCCTGGCCGAACTCCCGGAACATGCGAGTGAGCGCCGTGCCGCTGCACATGGTCTCGATGCAGCCACGGTTGGGGCATCCGCCCTGACAGGGGGGTCCGTTGCCATCCACCGAGATGTGTCCCAGCTCAGCGCCGTGGCCGCGCCCCCCGCGGAACACATGGCCGCCGATGATGATGCCGCCGCCCACCCCGGTGCCCAGCGTCAGCAGCACCACGTTCTCGACATCGCGCGCGGCCCCCAGGCGGTGCTCGGCCAGCGCCGCCAGGTTGGCGTCGTTGTCGAGGAACACCGGTACGCCCACCAGGTCGCGCAGGGGGGTTGCGGCATCGAAGTCGTCCATGCCGGTGTGCACCGAGTGCGCCACGAGGCCCGTGACCGAATCGATGGTGGCGGGCAGCCCCACCCCCACCGCGCGCACCGGGTCGGGCGACTCGCGCGACAGGTCGGCCACGAGGCCCGCGATGGCCTCGATGATGGCCATGCCGCCCACGGGCGTCGGGATGACCACCGGCCCGGTGACGGCCAGGTCGGGGCCCATGCGGCCCGCCGCGATCTTGGTGCCGCCGACGTCCACGCCGATGACGCTCATGTACCCCCCGGGGACGGGAACACCCGTCGGCGACGGTACCATCGCCAGCCGATGCCGCCCCAGAGAAAGCCATATCGCCGATTCAAGGCGCGCGGATCCGGGAAGTCGGATGAGGGGCTCGAGGGCCTGCAGCAGCTCACCACCGGTGTGGGCGCTGCCGAGCGCCCCGAGCGTCCGCCCGAGGTCGACCCCTGGGCACCGAAGCCCGATCGCCACTGGTGGTCGCTGCGCGGAATCGGCGTGTGGGGGTGGACGTGGCGCGTCGGCACCATCGTGCTGCTGGGCGTGGTTGCCTGGGGCGTCCTGGGCTTCCTCAGCCTGCGTGGCGCCGTGGCCGACGCCAACGCGCGCATCACGCCCACCGCGAAGGCGGCCCTCTCCCCCGCCGGCCCCCTGCTGTCGTCTCCCCAGAACACGCTCGTCGTGGGCATAGACGCCAGGCCCGGTGAGACGCGCTCGCGGGCCGACTCCATCATGGTGATGCGCACCGACCCCGGGGCGGGCAAGGTGAAGTGGCTGTCGATCCCGCGTGACTTCCGCGTGGATCTCCCCGGTGTGGGCACCGAGAAGATCAACTCCGCGTACTACTTCGGCGGCCAGAAGGGCATTATCAACGCGGTGCGCGGCCTTACCGGGCTGCCGATCCAGCACATCGTGGTGGTGCGCTTCAACGGCGTGAAGAAGCTGGTCGACGAACTCGGCGGCATCACCGTCAACAACCCCACCGCACTGAAGAACTGCCCCTACTCGGGCGGCATCACGGTGTCGTTCCCGCAGGGCAAGGTGGAGCTCGACGGCGAGCGGGCGCTGCAGTTCGTGCGCGTGCGCAAGTGCGACAGCGACTTCTACCGCGCGGCGCGCCAGCAGGCGTTCGTGACCGCGCTCAAGGGCAAGATGGCCTCGGTCTCATCGGTGCCGTTCGCGCCCTGGAATGGCGCGGCGGCGGTGAGGTCGATGGGCACCGACATGGGCATGTCAGACCTCATCAAGCTGGGCTGGCTCCAGTGGCGCCTGCAGTCCGACTCGAAGGACCGCATCGTGCTGGCGGGGATACCCCGCATGGTCGGCGGGGTCTCGTATGTGGTGGGCGAGCCCGACCTCGACGAGCAGCAGCTGGCCGAGTTCGTCGGCCGCTAGCTAGACCTTGTCGAGCCCCACGCTCTTGCCGCCACCGCTGCTGCCGCTGTCGGACCCCCCCGACGACCCACCGGACGAGGCGCCTCCGCCGGACCCACTCGCGGGTGCAGCCGCGGGCTGCTCCTTCGGGCGCGTCTTGGTGCCGTAGTCGGTGTTGTGGAAGCCGCTGCCCTTGAAGTGGATGGCGGGAGCGTGCAGCACGCGCTGCGCGGGCGCTCCGCACTCCTCACACTTCTTGATGGGCTTGTCGGACATGCTCTGGACGGCCTCGAACCGATGGCCCTTCTCACAGCGGTAGTCGTAGACAGGCACGCGGACTCCTGGGACGGGAAACTCCGCGAGTATAGACCCGCGTGGGCGGCGCTGGCACTCGCATCGGCTGGGTGCCACCGAGGTTGGCCGTGTTGCGCCCTTGCTAGCCTCAGATGCGGACGTAGATGACCGAGCCGATGACCAGAAACCGGACCATCCGCCGCGTCGTCGCCCTCGAGGTGGCCATGCTGGCCGCCGCCGCGACCGCCTCGCGCCGCAATCGCCTCGCGGCCGCGGGTCTGGTGGTGGCCGGTGCCGCGGGGGCATGGGCGGCGTTTCGCCCCGGCTCGCCACTGTTCGGGCCGGTGCTCAGCCGGGGCCCGTCCGGCTCGCCCCGCGCCGCACTCACCTTCGACGACGGGCCGGGGCCGTCCACCGAGGCCATCCTCGACGCCCTTGCCGACGAGGGCGTGAAGGCCACCTTCTTCGTGCTGGGGCGGCAGGCACGGCGCCACCCGCACGTCGTGCAGCGCATGCGCGACGAGGGCCACCAGATCGCCAGCCACGGCTATGACCACGGCATCCTGGTGCTGCGTGGCCCGGGCCACGTGCGCGACCAGCTCACCCGCACGGAGGAGGCCATCGAGGACGCCGTGGGGCCCGGCGTGCTCACACACCTGTTCCGCGCGCCGCACGGCTTCCGCGGCCCGGCCACATGGGCCGCCGCACGGTCGGTCGGCTACCGCGTGATCGGCTGGAGCAAGGGTGTGTTCGACTCGGCGGACCCCGGGCCCGACGTGGTGGCCGAGCGCTCGGCGCGGGCGCTGCGCCCGGGCTGCATCCTGCTGCTGCACGACGCCGACGGCTGGGACCCGGATCGCCTGCGGGCCCACACCGCGGCGGCCATCCCCGACATCTGCGCGGCCGCCCGCGACAAGGGCCTGGAACTCGTCACCCTCGACGAGCTCGTGGCGTGACCGAGGGCACGGCCAAGCGCCGGACGATTCCCCGCTGGGCATGGCACGCCCTGCGCCTCACGGTGATCGTGGTGGTGGTGGGCCTGGTGGTGTGGCGCGTCGACTGGGGCGCGGTGATCTCCGCCTTCCGCGTCGACAACATCTGGCTGCTGTTCGTCGCCGTGATCGCCAACTTCCTGTCCGTGCTGCTGAAGGGCGCCGCATGGAAGGGGGTGGTGGATGGCCTTCCCGGCCTGAAGCAGCGCACCCGCTACATGGACCTGCTCAGCCCCCTCATGGTGGGCTTCCTCTTCAACACGATCCTCGCCGCCCGGGTGGGCGAGATCGCCAAGGTGCTGCTGGCCAAGCGGCGGCTGGCACGGCGGGGCGAGGACCTCTCCACCACCGTGCTGCTGGGAACGGTGGTGGTCGAGAACATCATCACCACCATCGCCTGGGTGCTGCTGGTCGTCCTGATCGGGCTGTTCCTGCCGCTGCCGTCGTATGCGTGGATCATCACGGCGGTGCTGGGCGTCATCTGCCTCGTCATCGTTGTGGTGGCGCTGCTGCAGAACCCGAACCGCCAGGTGCCGCCCTGGCTGTCGACGGGGTCGATCTGGCGCAGGGTCACGCGCGCATTCCAGCGCCTGTGGGGCGCCGTGCACGAGAGCCACGCGAGCCTGCGCGACCCCCGGCAGATGGCGCGCGTGGCGGTTCCGAGCCTGGGCACCTGGCTGGCCCAGTGGGCCGGCATCTACGCCACCCTCGGCGCCTTCGGCCTGGGCTACGTGGGCTGGGGCGGCGCCGGGCTGCTGCTGGTCACCATCACCGTGGCCCAGTCGTTCCCCATCCTCCCCGGCAACCTCGTGGTGTTCCAGGCCGCAGCTGTCGTGCCCCTCACGGCGTCGTACGGCGTGAGCGCCGCCGACGCACTGGCCTTCTCCATCGTGCTCCAGGCCACCGAGATGGCCGTGGGCGTGGTGATCGGCTTCATCTTCCTGCTCTTCGAGGGCGTCAGCTTCAAGCAGCTGCGCCGCGAGGCAGAGGAAGAGGAAGAGGCCCTCGAAAACTAACTATCCAAACCGCCCGGAGACGTAGGCCTCGGTGCGCGCGTGCTGGGGGTTGCCGAAGATCTCGGCAGTGGGCCCGGTCTCGATGAGACGGCCGGGCTCGCCCTCGTTCTCGATGGTGATGAACGCGGTGAAGTCCGACACGCGGGCGGCCTGCTGCATGTTGTGGGTGACGATCACGATGGTCACGCGGTCCTTGATGCTGCGGATGAGGTCCTCGATGCGCAGCGTCGACTGCGGGTCCAGCGCCGAGCACGGCTCGTCCATCAGCAGCACGTCCGGCTCCTCGGCCAGCGCGCGCGCGATGCACAGGCGCTGCTGCTGCCCACCCGACAATCCACCGGCCTGGGCGTCCAGCCGGTTCTTCACCTCGTCCCACAGGCCGGCGCCGCGCAGGGTGCGCTCCACCAGGTCGGTGCGCTCCGACTTGTTCAGCTTGGTGCGCGTGAACTTCGGCCCCGCCAGGATGTTGTCGGCGATCGACTTCGTGGGGAACGGGTTCGGGCGCTGGAACACCATGCCGACGGCCCGCCGAACGGCAACCGGGTCGGCCTCGCGCGCGTAGATGTCGATGTCCCTCAGGTACACCGATCCGGTGCACCGCGCGCGCGGCACCATCTCGTGCATGCGGTTGAGGCAGCGGATGTAGGTGGACTTGCCGCAGCCCGACGGCCCGATGAGGGCCGTTACGGTGTTGCGGGGGAAGTCGAGCGTGATGTTCTCCACGGCCTTGTGCGACCCGAAGAATGCCGAGAGGTCGCGCGTGTACATGGGCATGGGGCCGGTGGCCACGGGTGCCGACCGGGGCGCAGCGGCCTCGATGCGCGGCGGGGCCGGATTGGCCGGCGTCGTCGGGGCAGCGTCCGTGGTGCGAGGCCGCTCGGGGGCATCTTCCACCGTTACCGCGTCGTCAGTCATCACGCCTCAGAAGGTCGGGCGCGCCGCGAGATCAACGCGGCCGCGAGATTGAGTACAAGGATAATCGCCACAAGCACCAGGGCCGCGCCCCACGCCAGTTGCAGCGACGCGGGAGTCTGTACCTGAATGGTGTTCTGGTAGATCAGCTGCGGAATCGCCGCGATGGGCTCGTTGATGTTCGTCGAGAGGAACTGATTCCCAAGCGAGGTGAACAGCAGCGGGGCGGTCTCGCCGCTTGCCCGGGCGAGCCCAAGGAGGATTCCGGTGAGGATTCCCGGGCCGGCGGAGGGCAGCACGATCGACCACGTCACCCGCCACTTCGGGGCGCCCAGTGCCTGGGCAGCCTCTTTCTGCCCCTGCGGTACGAGACGCAGCATCTCATCGGCCGATCTGACAACGATCGGGAACATGATGATGGCCAGTGCGATACCCCCGGCGAGCGCCGAGAAGTGCCCCTGCACCACGACGATGCCCAGGTACACGATGAGGCCCACGACGATCGAGGGGATGCCCAGCAGGACGTCCACGAAGAACCCGATGGCGCGCGCGACGCGCGCCTGCCATCCGGTCTTGCGGGCGACGTCCGATATGAAGAGAGCGGTCAGAACGCCGAGTGGCGCAGCGATGACCGTGGCGATGGCCATGAGTATCAGCGTGCCCACCAGCGCGTTCGAGATTCCGCCGTCGTAGCTGCTGGGGTCGAGCGGCGGCAGGCTTGTGAAGAACGATCCCGTGATGGCCGGAAGCCCCTTGTAGAGCATCTCCCACATCACCAGCACAAGCGGCGCAATGCCAACCACCAGACTGAACCAGATGAAGCCCTCGGCGATACGCGAACGCACCTTGCGCGATGTCGATACCGCGTGTGATCCCATGATCGG
>CAMCDF010000101.1 GCA_945873475.1 Bifidobacterium breve
GACGAGCGCCCGCCCACGGTCACGTCGGGCGTACGCATCGGCACCGCCGCGCTCACCACCCGCGGCATGGGCCCCGACGAGCTCCGTGAGGTCGGTTCCATCATCGCCGAGGCGCTCACGCCGGAGACCACCGACGCCGACCTCGACGCCCTTCGCCAGCGCTCCAAGGCGCTGGGTGACCGCTTCCCGCTCTACCCCGAGCTCATCGCCGAGGCCGCCCGCGTCTGACGTGGGCACACCGGGTCGTGCCGGCACCGCCCCCGTCCGGGGGTGGGCCCTCGTCACCGGGGCGTCGGCGGGCATCGGGGCAGAGGTGGCTTTGCGGCTGGCGCGCCGGGGTCACCCCCTGGTGGTGGTCGCCCGGCGGGGCGATCGCCTGGCGGCGCTGGCCGAGCAGGCCCGGCGCGAGCACGGGGTGGAGGTGCGGGGTGTGGCTGCCGACCTCTCGCGCGAGGAGGGCCGCGCGTCGGTGAGGGGCGTGCTCGACCAGCTGAGGGGTCCGATCGAGGTGGCCGTGCTGAATGCGGGCATCGGCACTCAGGGCGAATTCGTGCGGCTCGATCGCGAGCGCGAGGTGCGCGAGGTGCGCCTGAACTGCGTGGCCGTGGTCGACCTGGCCGCGCACGTGCTGCCGGGGATGGTGGCGAACGGCCGGGGTGACCTGGTGGTGAT
Source organism: Bifidobacterium breve (assembly GCA_945873475.1). Classification (GTDB taxonomy): domain Bacteria; phylum Actinomycetota; class Thermoleophilia; order Miltoncostaeales; family Miltoncostaeaceae; genus SYFI01. Next base: position 673 of record CAMCDF010000101.1, read on the forward strand.
GTCGTCGGCCGCATCCAGCCAGGCCATTCCCTACATGTCCACGTATGCCGCCACCAAGGCGTTCGAGATGCGCCTGGTGCGCGGGCTCGACCAGGAACTGCGCGGCACGGGCGTGCGGGCATTCGCGATCTGCCCGGGGCCGGTGCGCACGGCGTTTCACCGCCTGGGGTGGGGCAAGGACCTGCCGAGGCTCATGCCCACCGAGTCGGCGGGGTCCGTGGCCGCCCGCGTGGTGCGGGTGCTGGATCGCCGCCGCCGCAACCCCGTGGTGGCAAGCGGGCCGCTCGCCCCGATCACCATGCCCCTCACCGCCCTGCTGGGCGAGGCCATCTCGGCCTGGGGCGCGGGCCGGTATCACCGCCCGGGGCACTGACGCCGGCGTGCCCGGTGGGCGCAGGGGCGGGCGCATCGGCCGTAGAATGAGTCACCGGCGCCCGCAATCCGGTGCCCGACTCACATGACGACGACGCTGATACCCATACTCAGCGCGATCGCGGCGGCAATCGTCGTCCTGATCCTCACGCCCGCGACCATGGCGATCGCGAGGCGGGTGGGCGCGGTGGACCAGCCCTCGGCCCGGCGAATCCACGATCGCCCCATCCCCAGGCTCGGGGGGATGGCCATCGTCATCGGGTTCCTGCTGCCGGCCCTGTGGTTCCTGCCGGGAGATCCGGCGGCACGCGGGCTGATCGCCGGCGCGGTGCTGATCGCCGCCCTCGGCATGGCCGACGACATCCTGGGCATGCAGCCCGCGGTCAAGTTGCTGGGCCAGGTGGCGTGCGCGTGCATACCCGTGGCGGCGGGGCTCACCATCGCCAACGGCACGCTGCCGCTCATCGGCGCGTTCGAGCTCGGGGCGGCCCAGTACCCGCTCACGATCCTGTGGATCGTGGCGATCGTGAACATCATCAACTTCACGGACGGCATGGACGGGCTGGCCGCCGGGGTGGTGGGGATCGGTGCCACGACCTTCGCCATCATCGCGGCGTCGCTGGGCCGTGCCGACGCGGCCATCCTGGCCGCCGCGCTGGCCGGCGCCTCCATCGCCTTCCTGAAGTACAACTTCAACCCGGCGCGCACGTTCATGGGGGATGGCGGCTCGATGTTCCTGGGCTTCATGCTGGCGGGCATCGCCATCAGCGGCGTGATGAAGAGCGCCGCAGCCGTGGCCATCGTGCTGCCGCTGGTGGTGCTGGCGATCCCCATCCTCGACACCTCGTTCGTGATCCTGAAGCGCCTCAAGCACGGCACCCCCGTGTACTCGGCCGACAAGAGCCATTTCCATCATCGGTTCCTGGCCATCGGCTGGAGCCAGCGGCGCACGGTGCTGGCCATCTACGCCTGGACCGGGTTGATGTGCGCCCTCGCCCTGGCCATGCGGTTCGTGCCCTACACCGACGGCCACGGCGACTGGAACGCCGGGTGGACCGCCCTGCTTGCTGCCATCGCGGCGCTGGGCCTGGCCGGTGCGGTGTACCTGGTGTACGTGCTGGAGATCCTGAAGTGGCGCAGCGAGCCCGTGGTGAAGATCGTGCGCCGCAGGCGCGCCGCGGGTGACGAGGTGGCCGCCGGCAAGCGCTAGGTCTTTTTCCCGGGAACGCGGGACGCCTGTCACCCCCCAAACCCGCACCGTTTGCGGGGCGGGCACCGGGGCGATGGGTATGCTCCCGCCGTTGCCGCGGACTCCCGCGGCGAAGGTTCCACGCCCGGAGGGAAGAGCATCATCTCAGCTGCCCCTGGCCAGGCTGCAGACCACCTCGCGCCTGCGCCTGCCTCGAAGGAGGCCCCGCGCCGCGTGACGATCGCCGCGACGGCGGCAAGCCTGCTGGCTTGCCTCGTGGCGCTGCCGCTCATCCTTGTGCTGGGTGGTCCGCTGAACGGCTGGGTGCTGGGTACGGCTCTCTGGATCGCCAACTGGGCCGTGCAGCTGACCACCGCGAAGCACGCGATGAAGATGGGGCAGACGGCCGCCGTGGGCGTGACCGGCATCTCCTTCATCATCCGGGCCTGGACCGTGGCCGGTGTCCTGTTCATCACGGCCCTGAGGTTCGACGAGACCGTCGCCCTCGTGGGGGCCGCCGTGTTCCTGGCTGCGTTCACCTTCGACCTGCTGGGCCGGGCAATCGCCTTCGGCGCCCGCGAGAAGGCGAACGCGCCGGCAGGGGAGGCATCTGAGTGAGGGGCGTCGTTGACCGCCTCAGGTGGTGGCTGCTCGCCGCCCTCGGCATGGTGCTGGCCGGTCCGGCCATGGCATCGGCCGCGGGTGCGTTCGACCCCGCCGAGGAGTTCGAGACTTCAGCCTGGGTGGACATCAACCTGGGCTTCGTCGACCTCAGCATCAACAAGGCCGTCTTCTACATGCTCGCGTCGAGCGCCATCATCATCATCTTCGGGATCCTGGTGGTGCGTGGCGGGCTGAAGATGAAGCCGACGAAGTCGCAGAACGTGCTCGAGATCTCGTACGAGTTCGTCGAGAAGCAGATCGCGGGGGTCACCCTGCCGCAGCACGTGTTCAAGAAGTGGTTCCCCTACCTGGCGACACTGTTCCTCTTCGTCGCCGTGAACAACCTCATCTCATTCATCCCCCTTCCCACGGCCCCGCACACCGACACGTTCAACGTGGTCGGCGACCTGGGGCTGTATGCGGCCACGGCGAACATCAACGTCACCATCGCCCTGGCCCTCATGACGTTCGTGGCCTTCCTCTGGGAGGGCTTCACCACCCACGGTTTCATCGGCTACTTCAAGACGCTGATCCCGCCGGGTTCCAGCAAGGGCATCACGCCCTTCATCTTCGTGCTCGAGTTGCTGTCGCAGATCCTGCGCCTTGTCAGCCTCTCGGTGCGACTGTTCGCAAACATGCTCGCCGGCCACCTTCTCATCATCATGGCTGCGGGCTTCTCGATCCTCGTGGGTAGCCTCCTCGGCGTCCTGGGGATCCCCTTCGCCCTCTTCTTCTATGTGTTCGAGTGGGTGCTGGTGGCCGGCCTGCAGGCGTTCATCTTCGCTCTGCTGTCCGGTATCTACATCGGCTACGCCGCGCAGTCCGAGCACTAGAAGGCAATTCACCAAACAGGAGGCCACGTGGCTCTCGAAGGCAGCATCGTCGACGCATCCAAGGCTCTTACGCTCGGTCTCGCGACCGGCCTGGGCGCAATCGGCCCGGGCATCGGTGTGGGCTACATCTTCGGCAAGACGGTCGAGTCGGTCGCCCGCCAGCCCGAGCTCCGCGGTGATCTTCTCTCGATCACCTTCCTCGGACTTGCCCTGACCGAGGCGATCACGTTCTACGCCCTGCTCATGGGCTTCGTCGCCTTCTTCCTGGTCTAGACCATGGGTCCCCTTTCAGGCGTCGATCCCGTAGGGGCGAATCCGCTCCTCCAGGTGAGTCCGGGTCTCATGATCTGGACCATCGTCGTCTTCCTGCTCACGCTCCTCATTCTCAAGAAGTTCGTCTTCGGCCCGGTGGGCGAGGCGATCGAGAAGCGCCGTGCGTCGATCACCGCCTCCATCGAGGAGGCCGAGTCGAGCCGGGATGAGGCCGTGAAGCTCCTCGACGAGTACAAGGTGCAGTTGGCCGAGGCCCGTCGCGAGGCCGATGAGCTCCGTGAGGCCGGTCGCCGTGAAGGCGAGCGCCAGAAGACGGAGATCGTGGGCCAGGCCCAGGAGCAGCGGGAGCGCATCGTCAGCGACACGCAGACGCAGATCGACGCCCAGGCCCAGGCGGCCATGGCCGGCATCCGCGACGACGTGGTGGTGCTCGCGCTCTCCGCCGCCGAGAAGGTGACCAGGAAGTCCCTGTCCGACGACGATCACCGCAAGCTGGTCGAGGAGGCTCTCGCCGACGCCGACCTCAGCGGGCTGCGTTCCGCCTGATGAGCGTCGCGGCCACATACGCCGAGGCACTGTTCGAGGCCGCGGAGGCGCAGTCCGCCGTGGACCAGGTGCGGACCGAGCTCGGCGAGTTCACCGAGGCCATGGCCCCGGGGAGCGAGCTGCGCGAGGCCCTCACGAGCCCCGAGATCGAGACGACGGCCAAGAGGGCGGCCATCGCCGATCTGCTCGAGGGCGCCCACCCGGTCACCCTCGGGTTCGTGCAGGTGCTCGTCGACCGCGGCCGCATCGCCGAGATCGACGAGGTCGTGGCCGCATACGGACGTCGCGTCGACACCGCTGAAGGGCGTGTCGTCGTCACCGCCGTGACCGCAATCCCGCTCACCCCGGAACTGCGTGAGCAGATCCGCGAGAAGGTGCGCGCCCAGACCGGGCGTGACGCCGAGATCGAGGAGACCGTGGACCCGTCGATCGTCGGCGGCCTCGTGCTCCGCGTCGGCGACGTCGTCGTCGACGCCTCGCTGCGCACGCGCCTCGAGGAAATGCGCCGCTCGCTCGAGTCGGCGCCCGTCGACCTGTCAACCGCCGTCGAGGCCTGACGCGCGGCTTCGCCGCATCAACCGAGAAAGGTATTCACCGCCCGATGAAGCTCCGCCCCGACGAGATCACCAAGGTCCTCCGCGCTCAGATCGAGCAGTACGAGGGCGTCGCCGAGGCCGACGAGGTCGGGACCGTCCTGCAGGTGGGTGACGGTATCGCCCGCGTGCACGGCCTCCCCTCGGTTCTGTCGCTCGAGACGCTCGAGCTGCCGCACGGCGTGTCCGGCCTGGCCCTGAACCTCGAGGAGGACAACGTCGGTGTCGTGCTCCTCGGCGAGGACACCCTCATCAAGGAGGGCGACCCGGTCAGGCGCACGGGCAAGGTCATCCAGGTGCCGGTGGGCGAGGCCCTGCTGGGCCGCGTGGTCGACCCCCTGGGCGTGCCGCTCGACGGCCGCGGGCCCATCCAGACCAACGACTTCCGCCCGGTCGAGTTCAAGGCTCCCGGCGTGGTGCAGCGCCAGCCGGTCACCGAGCCGCTGCAGACCGGCATCAAGGCCATCGACGCCCTGATCCCGATCGGTCGTGGCCAGCGCGAGCTGATCATCGGCGACCGCCAGACCGGCAAGACGACGATCGCCATCGACACGATCATCAACCAGCGTGGCCAGGGCGTGAAGTGCTTCTACGTGGCCATCGGCCAGAAGGCGTCCACGGTCGCCCAGGTGGTCGAGCGCCTGCGCGAGGCCGGCGCCATGGAGTACACCACCGTCGTGGTGGCCAGCGCGTCCGCAAGCGCCCCGCTCAAGTACCTGGCGCCGTACTCGGGCGCCGCCATGGCCGAGCACTTCCTCTACAACGGCCAGCACGCGCTGTGCGTGTACGACGACCTGTCGAAGCAGGCCGACGCCTACCGCCAGATGTCGCTGCTGCTCCGCCGCCCGCCGGGCCGTGAGGCCTTCCCGGGCGACGTGTTCTACCTGCACTCCCGCCTGCTCGAGCGTGCCTGCAAGCTCAGCGACGACCTCGGTGGCGGCTCGCTCACCGCGCTGCCGATCATCGAGACCCAGGCCGGTGACGTGTC
>CAMCDF010000102.1 GCA_945873475.1 Bifidobacterium breve
CCCTCGGCCATGCCGCGAACGGCCGCCCCGATGCCCCGCGCCGCGTGGTCGCGGTCGAGTGGGGTGGCATCGAAGAGCACGGCGGCGTCCATTGACCCCAGCGTACCGGGGTCACGGCCCTTTCAGGTCATCGCCTCCGCCGTCGCCACACGGCCGAGAACGAGCCGATGGCCACCAGCCCCAGGGCGACGAAGCCCATGACGGGCACCACGGCGGGAAGTTGGTCGCTCGGGTCGCTTGGCGGCGGGGTGGGCAGGCCGTCGTCTGCTGCGACAGTCGCCGTGGGATCCGGCGGCGGGGAGATCTGCCTTCCCGGGCTGGGAACGGGCTTCTGCGCCTTCAGCTGATCCTGCGCCGCCGCGCTGGTGCCGGCCAGATCGCGCGTGATGGCCTGGCTCACGATGTCGGCGAAGGCCGAGTACTGCCCGCCGGTTCCCACGCGATCCTGCGCGAAGGCGAGGGCCGCGCGGAGGTCGTCGACCGAGTACGTGCCGTTCAGCTGGCCGTCGAGGAAGTAGTCGGCGATGACGTCGTTGGGCGCAGACGCCGCCGTTCCGCCCAGCGCGAGGGGAATGGCAACGGCAAGGGCGATGAGTCGCAGGCGCACGCCTGCACGTTAGACGCGCTAGCGCCGCACCATCAGGTGGCGCACCGCCTGATCCAGCCCATCCACCGACAACTCGAACATCGGGAAGATCTGGCGCACGATGCCCAGCGTGTAGGCCCCGTGGATGGTGTCCCACCAGCGCTTGGGGTGGGGGTTGAGCCAGGCGGCGTGCCGGAAGTGGTCTTCCAGGCTCTGCAGCCACTCCGCGCCGGGAATCTCGTTCATGTGCTGGTAGTCAATCGCGCCGCCGGGGGCCAGCAGCTCGGTGGGGGCCATGCAGGCATCGCCCACCATCACCAGCTTGTAGTCGGAATCCACCTGGGCCAGCAGGTGGTCGGTCGATTCCGACGTGCGCGGGTTCATGTCGGGGTGCAGGTACACCCGGTCGTACACGCAGTTGTGGAAGAACCTGACCTGGAGATCGCGGAAGTGGCTGGCCTGGTGCATGGCGGTGAACAGGCGGTCGAGCAGCATGATGTGGTCGTCCATCGATCCGCCGATGTCGAGCATCAGCAGCACGCGCACGGTGTTGCGGCGGGGGCGGCGGAACGAGAGCCGCAGCTGCCCGGCGTGGTCGGCGGTCTGGCGGATGGTGTCGTCGACATCGAGCTCGGTGGCCGGCCCGTCGAGCCGGGTGGACAGCTGCCTGAGGCGCCTGAGCGCCACGCCGAAGTCGCGCGATCCGATCTCGTGGTCGGTGCGCAGATCGCGGTACTGCCGTTCGCCGGCGGTCTGGATGGCGCTTCGCCACCTGCCCTGCCCACCGATTCGGATTCCGCCCGGGTGGTAGCCCGAGTGCCCGAACGGCGACGTGCCGCCGGTGCCGATGTGCTCGGAGCCCCCGTGGTGCTCCTCCTCCTGGCTCTCGAGCTTCTCCTTCAGCTTCTCGAGCAGCTCATCCAGCTCCAGTTGGTCGCGCATCTCATCCAGGCGCCTGCGCTGGTCTTCCGAGATGTGCAGGAAGCGGGGGTTGGCGTGCAGCCAGGTCCACACCTTGTCGTCCATGGCCTCGCCTGCCGGCTCGATGCCGCTGAAGTACCGGGCGAAGGCGATGTCGAAGCTGTCGTAGTGGGCCTCGTCCTTCACCAGCACCGCACGCGACATCAGGTAGAAGCCCGACAGCGTGCTCTGGTGCAGGTCGCGCTCGAGGCCCTCGTGCAGCATGAGCCACTCATCCAGCGCAACCGGCACCCCCTCGTCGCGCAGCGCGGTGAAGAGGCCCTCGAACATGGGGCCTAGCCGCGCTCCTGCTGCATGGCGGCACGGCGGGCGCGGATTGCCATGTGGCGCCGGGCGATGTCGAGGTCGGCCTGCTTCTTGAGCACCACGCCCATGAAGGGCAGCTCGTCCACGATGGTGTCGGGGTCGATTCCCCCCACCGCAAGCGCCTGCACCCAGTCGACCAGCTCTGATGTGCTGGGGCGCTTCTGAAGCCCGTCGAGCTCGCGCAGCAGGTAGAAGCCCTCCATCGCCTGGCGGAGGAGCTTCTCCTCCACCTCCGGGTGGTGCACCCGCACGATCTGCTCCATCTGCGCGGGGTCGGGGAAGGCGATGTAGTGGAACACGCAGCGCCTGAGGAAGGCGTCGGGCAGTTCCTTCTCGGCGTTTGAGGTGATGATCACCACCGGGCGCTGCTTGGCCGCCACGGTCTCGCCGGTCTCGGGGATGTGGAAGCTCATTCGGTCGAGTTCCCACAGCAGGTCGTTGGGGAATTCGAGATCGGCCTTGTCGACCTCGTCGATCACCAGCACCACGCGCTCGGGGGCGGCGAACGACTCGCCCAGCTGCCCCAGCCGGATGTACTTGGCCACATCCGCAGGATCGCCCTCGCCGAACTGGCTGTCGTACAGCCGCTGCACGGTGTCGTACACGTACAGGCCGTCCTGCGCGCGGGTGGTGCTCTTCACCGGCCAGGTGATGAGGCGCATGCCCAGGCTCTCTGCCACGGCCTCGGCCAGCAGGGTCTTGCCGGTGCCGGGCTCGCCGCGCACCAGCAGGGGGCGCTCGAGGGACACCGCCACGTTCACCGCCGCCTGCAGGTCGGGCGATGCGATGTAGTCGGATGTGCCTCGGAAGCTCGCGTTGGTCATGGGGGCAGGCTACTGCCCGCGCCCAGGAGGGTCAGGCCCAAACGGCGAGGCGCTTCGCCTTGCGGGGCAAGCCCTTCTCGAAGGCGCGGATGGCGGTATCGCCCGTGATGAGGGGTACATCCATCACCCGGGCCGTTGCATAGATGAGCCGGTCCGATGGATCGCGGTGGAAGCCCTCATCCCCGAGTGCCGCGGCGCACACGGCGATGGCCGGCGAGACCGGCGCGAGCTCGCATGGGTCGGCGAGGGCCATGCGCATCCATCGCTCGGCCGACATTCCGGCATCTGCCGGCGCGATGTGCCCCGAGTGCCACAGCCAGGCCACCTCGCGCAGGCAGGTGCCCGGCACGTGCAGGGTCATCCCCCCCTGCAGGAATCGCCGGGCGCGCGTGGGCAGGCGGTCGGGATCCTGCATCAGGATGATCCACGCGTGCGTGTCGAGCACGCAGGCGTGGGTCACGGCCGGGTACCGGGCTCGTTCGCCGGGGTCCAGTGCTCGCGGAGCGCCCGCTCGTTCTTCTCGAACTTCTCGACGGGGTCGATCCACTCATCATCGGTGGACCACAGGTGCGCGAGGTCATCGGGAAGGATGAGCGCCCCGCGCAGCGGATGGCTGTCGACGACGGTGGTGATCTTGGCCACGGGGCGCCCGCGCCTGGTGATGACGATCTCGTCACCCGACTCGCCCACGTCGTCCACGAGCTGCAGCAGTGTGGCCTTTGCCTGCGTGATGGTGACCGTACGGGTGGCCATTCCAGCCTCCATGGGTTGACCATTCGAAGTGGTCATCACGCTAGCGCACCCTCACCCGCACGACCTTCGACACCCCGGGCTCGATCATCCAGCCGCGCTCCTGCGGAACGCGGATGCGGAACGGCACGGTGAGCCCGCTGGCCTGGAACCGCCAGGGGATGGCAAATGATCCGTCTGCGGCTGCGCGGGTGTTGACCACCGGCCGCCAGGTCTTACGGAAGGGGTCGAGCCACTCGAGCACGATGGCCTTCCTGCCGCCCTCGGCACCGGGGGCGGGGCTCATCCTGCCCCGGAACACCACGGGCGATCCCTTGGCCATGGCCTGGTTGCTCGACGCCATGAGGGTGACGGTGGCCCTCAGCCGCACGGCCACCCCGGGGCCGGTGGGCACGGGCACCACCTTCGATCCGTCGGGCACGCCGACGTCGATGGGTCCTGTGCGCGTGGGGATGGCCTGCAGGCTGAATGAGCCGTCGGGCCCGGTGACCCCTGCGCCGATGTCGCGGCCGCCCTGGCGGGCCACCATCACGAACCCGCCCAGCGCCTGGCCGGCGCGGTTCAGCAGCCGGCCGGTGATGGTGACGGGCCTGCCGGCGGCCCCGGTGACCACCCGGTAGTCGCGGCCCTCCACGCGCTCGGGCCTGCCGCCGGTGATGCCCAGGGTCAGCACGCCCTCGCGGGCCTCGTCGGCCATCTGCCTGGCGGGGCCCGTGGCACCCGGCCCGGATGGGCCGCCCGGCGTGCCGGGTCGGGCACCCGGGGGCTCGACCTCCATGGCCCGCACGTTGCCCGCGGCGTCTGACACCTGAATGCGCATGCGCGCCGAGGGGTCGGGCATGAGGTCGGGCGACACCGTGGCCATGCCGCTGCCGTCCGATGCCGGCATCTGCGTGACCGTGCGCCAGGTCCAGCCGTCGAGCCACTGCAGGCGGACGCGGTCCACGCCTGACCGGGCGTCCTCGCCCGACCAGGTCATCTTGATGCGGCCGTCGGCCAGGGTGGCCAGCGCCGCGCGCGCGAGGTCGGGCGGCGTGAGGTCGGTCCTCACCAGCCCCATGCGCGTGGTCACCAGTGCCTGGGCGAAGGGGCCGCCGTTCCTCAGCCGCAGGCGCACCACGTGCACGCCGTCGGCCAGGCCGGTGAGCGGCACCTGCATGGCCTCGCGGCCCGGGGCCACCGCCTGCTGGGTGATGGGTATCCACTCGCCGCGGGTGCTGCCGTCGCCGGCCGCGTTGACCTCCACCTCGAAGTCGCCGAGGCCGATCAGCTGGTCGAGGTTGTCGGACAGCGTGACGTCCAGCGGCAGCGTGGATGTCCAGGTGGATGGGATGGGCTGCAGGTCGATGCGCGGGGGCTGCGTGTCGACCACGATGGGGTCGGGGGCGAGTTCCTGAACGGTGTTGCCGGCGGCGTCGCGGGCGGTGACCCTCCACGCGTGCACGCCGTCTGCCAGCCCGGCGCCCACACCGCGCGTCACGCGCTGGCCGGCGCTCGCCGCGCCCACGCTGGTGGTGGTCACCCACTGGCCGGCCAGCGAACCGTTGGTCATGGTGTTCACCTCGGCCGTGGCACCGGCCAGGCCGCTGGTGGTGTCGGTGGCCGAGAACGCGATCGACCCCCTGGTCGACCCAACGGGATAGGTGACCTCGGGCTGCGCCACATCGGGCTGCGTGCGGTCGATGCGGATGGTGGCCTCCGACGCCGCGCCACCCGTGCCGTCGCCGTCGACCTCCACGCGCACCTGGTGGGCGCCATCGCCCAGGCCCGCCAGCGACACCTCGGCCCCGTGCTGGCCCTGGCCGGGCGCACCGGCCCAGCGGGTTTCCCCGGCCACCTTCACGCGCTGGCCGGTGATGCCGTCGCTGCCGAAGTTGTCGGCCGCCTGCCAGGCGACTCCCGCCGACTGCTGCGAGGAGTTGATCCACCCCGCGGGCGTGCTGACCACCTGGGCCGAGGGCGGTGCGACATCGCGGATGACCGTGCCGGTGCCGCCGATCCACCACACCCGGGCGTGCTGCTGGCGGCGTTCGCCCTGCACCAGTTCGAGCTTGAGGTCGCAGGTGCCGCCCGGCAGGCCAAGGCCGTAGCCGCGCCCGCCGGCGGGTGATTGCGGCATGCCGGAGTCTGACTCGGCCCACACGCGCTGGCCGTTGGCCACCACCTGTACCGCGGCGCTGGATGCCGCCGCGTACCGCAGGGCGCTCCACTGCACCGAGGCGATCTCGCTGCCCGGCACGGGGCAGCCCCATCCCATCGAGAACTGCGGTCCGGTGGGAGCGGCCGAGGTGGCGGCGGCGTTCAGCTGCACCACGGCGGGGTTGGGTTGGCTTGCCGAGAGCATCGACCCGGTGGTGAAGGGGGCCGTGCCCTGCGGGTAGAGGTTGCCGTCGGTGGCGACGGCCGTGTGGCATGCCGCTGCCATGGCGGCCAGCGCGATGAGCGCGAGGGCAGGCG
>CAMCDF010000103.1 GCA_945873475.1 Bifidobacterium breve
ATGAGCCAGGGAACCAGCTGCTCGAAGATCTCCTCTCCCGTGACCAGCAGCAGGGCGGCACCGGTGACGCCACCGAGGATCGAGGTGATGGCGAGTGCCCGTGCGAGGTCCCGGCGGCCCAGGAAGTCGCGCCGCTGGGCGTAGGTTCCACCGGCATACCCGGGCGACAGGGCCACGGCATTGGTGATGTTGGCGTCAAGCGGCGGGATTCCGATGGCCGTGAGCATGGGGAATGTGACCAGCGTGCCCCCGCCGGCAACCGAGTTGACGAATCCGCCCCCTATGCCGCCGAGGAGTGCGAACAGGAGGGCCCAGGTGCCGAGGTCGACCACGTCCGCGAGCATGCCACGGCCCGCGGCCGTTGTCGTATAGCGTCCCCGCCCGCATGGAGCAGCCGGGTACATCCACCACCTTGCTCGGCCGCCTCGGGCACTGGTGCGCGCGCAGGCGCTGGTGGGTGCTCGGGGCATGGGTCGTGGCCCTCGTGGGGCTGACCCTCCTGGGCGCCGCGCTGGGCGGGAAGCCATCCGACAACCTCTCCGTGCCCGGCCTTCCGGCGGCCGATGGCGCCGCCGTGCTGCAGCGCGCCTTCCCCGGGCAGGGCGCCGCTGACGGCCAGGTGGTCGTGCGCTCCGTCGGGGCCCCGCTCGCCGCCACCGCCGACAGGGATGCCGTTCTCGCAGCAGCCCGCGATCTGCGCCGCGTGCCCGGTATCGCATCGGTGTCCCTGCCCGGACCCCCGGGCACGGTCTCGGCCGACGGGCGTACGGCCCTCATCGGCATCGAGTGGTCCACGCTTCCGCAGGATCTCGGCCCGGCCGACCTCGAGCGGGTGCGCGCCGCCGCCCGGCCGCTCGAGGCGGCCGGGCTCGAGGTCGCCTATGCGGGGTCACCCGCGGTGCAGGCCGAGGCGTCGGGCACCGACTGGTCGGCGCTGGTGGGCATCGTCGCGGCCGTGGTGATCCTGCTGCTCGCCTTCGGTTCGGTGGTGACCATGGCGATCCCGGTGGTGGGTGCGCTGGTGTCGGTGGGCACCGCCCTCGCCGTGCTCACCGTGCTGCAGTCGGTCACGGACGTGAGCGAGGTGGGGATGACCCTCGCCGTGATGATCGGCCTCGGCGTGTCGGTGGACTACGCCCTGTTCGTGGTGACCCGTCACGCCCAGCAGATGGATGAGGGCACCGACGTCATCGATTCCATCGCGCGCGCCACCGCGTCTGCGGGTCGGGCCGTCATCGTCGCGGGCGGCACCGTGGCGATCGCCGTGCTGGGGCTGGCCGCGGTGGGAATCCCCTTCGTCACGCGTCTCGGGCAGGCCGCCGCCATCGCGGTGGTCGTCGCGGTGCTCGCCGCGATCACGCTGCTGCCGGCGGCCCTGGCCATTGCCGGCAAGGGCCTGGGGCGCTGGCGGCTGCCCTTCGTCTCGGGCCCCCGGGCCGTCGACCTCGACGCCCCGGCGGATCGCATGCACGGCTGGGCCCGGTGGTCCCTGGCGGTCACGCGCCGGCCGTGGCCCTATCTGGTGGCGTCGATCATGGTGCTCGTGGCGCTCGCCCTGCCGGTGTTCTGGATGGAACTCGGCCAGGTGGACGCCGGCAGCGATCCGCCCGGATCCACCACGCGCGAGGCGTACCACCTCATCGCCACCGGGTTCGGGCCGGGGTTCAACGGGCCGGTGCAGGTGGTGCTCGAGGGACCCCGTGCGAAGGCCCACGCGGAGGACGTCGCCCAGCGCGCCAGGGACCTCGCGGGCGTCATCGAGGTGTCGCCGCCCGTGGCGTCTCCCGTGGACGACGTGGCGCTGATCAACGTGGTGCCCTCCGGTGCTCCGTCGAGCCCGCGCACCACCGACATGGTCGAACGGCTTCCCCAGCGCCTCCGGCCCGTGGCCGGGGCGGGCACCGTGGTGTACGCCACGGGGGCGACGGCCATTGGCGTGGACCTCTCGGAGCGCGTTGCCGAGCGACTGCCATGGTTCATCGCCGCGATCATCCTCATCTCGTTCGTGCTGCTGATGTTCGAGTTCCGGTCGCTGCTGGTGCCCCTGCAGGCGGCCCTGATGAACCTGTTCTCGGTGGGCGCGGCGTTCGGGGTGGTGGTGGCCGTGTTCCAGTGGGGGTTCCTGAGGTCGCAGCTGGGCGTGCCCGAGGCCGTGGCGATCGAGGCATGGGTGCCGATGATCATGTTCGCCATCCTCTTCGGCCTGTCGATGGACTACGAGGTCTTCCTGCTGTCACGGGTGCGCGACGCGTGGCTTGATGGCGAGGGCCCCCACCGCTCGGTGGCGATCGGCCTGGCGTCGACCGCACGGGTCATCACGGCCGCTGCCCTCGTGATGGTGAGCGTGTTCCTTGCCTTCGTGCTCACCGACGACGTCATCGTGAAGATGCTCGGCGTGGGGCTGGCGACGGCCGTGCTCGTGGACGCCACGATCATCCGCCTCATGCTCGCCCCGGCGCTGCTGAGCATCTTCGGCCGCTGGAACTGGTGGCTGCCCGGGCGGCGCGCGGCGTAGCCCGGGCAGCCACCCGCGCCGTCGCCGGCCGAATCACACATCGGGACGCACCCGACGTGGCCGCCGGGCAGGGAAGCGGGGGGCGCGCGGAGAAACGGCAGGGCATGACGACACCCCGCCTGCTCACGCTGTCGGACGCCGCAGAGGTCTGCGGCACCACAAAGAAGGCCCTCGAGCGCCGGGCGGAGCGGGGCACCATCGAGGTGTCCCGTCGGGGTGGAGTACGCGTGGTCGACGTGTCGGAGCTGATCCGCGTGGGCCTGCTGGCCCCCGACGCGCGGGTTGATGCACCCATGCCGGCGAGTTCCACCGAAAGGCCGCTGGCCGTGCTGGCCCGCCGCGTGGCCGAGGCGGATGCCGACCTCGCAGACCTCCGCGCCACCCTCGTGGCCACCGAGGCCGCCCTGCGCCGTGCGCGCGACGAGGCCCGGCTGCTGCGCACCCGGCTCTCGCACGCCGCCGCCCCTCCGCACGACCTGCTGGCCGAGACCGCCTAGGGGCGTCACATGCCCTGCACCGCCCGGCGGTGCAGGTAGCGTGCAGCAGGTGGAAGACCTTCCGCGCGACGACGACGTTGTGGTGGAGCTGCACCCGGGTGCAGCTGCCGAGGGCATGCCCGACCCCGAGCCGGTCGATGGCCTCACCGTCATCGGCGTGCCCGGGGCCTTCGCGGCGCTCGAAGCCCATCGCGCGCTGTCGGCGGGCAGCGACGTCATGCTGCTCACGGGCGATGTGCCGCTGGCGGACGAGGTGGCCCTCAAGCGCCGGGCCGATGCCGCCGGGCGCCTGGTTCTCGGGCCCGGCAGTGACACCGCCATCATCGACGGCATCGGCATCGGCATTGCCAACCAGGTGGCCGCCGGCCGCCTTGGCGTGGTGGCCACCTCGGGATCGGGGGCGCAGGAGGCCGCGGTGCTGCTGGACCGCTTCGGGGTCGGGGTGAGCACCTGCCTCGTCACCGGCCCACGTGACCTCACCGACGAGGTGGGCGCGACATCCACCATCACGGCGTTGCGCAGGCTCGCCGACGACACCGTCACCGACGGCGTGGTGCTGGTGGCAGAGGGGTTCTCGGCGCGTGGGGCAGAGGCCGCCCTCGCGGCCCTCGCGGAGTGCGGCATGCCGGGCTCGGCCTGCCTCATCGGGGCCGATGGCATGACGGCCCCCGAGGGCATCGAGGTGCATGGGGTCATCGACCACGCGGTCGTGGCGGCTGCCCGCAGGGCCGGCGCCCGGCCCGTCATCCCGGCGGCCGAGCCCACCGGCTGGGTCAGCGCCGGCCACGTGCGCGGAATCTTCTCGGGATCGGCCCTGTGCGCCGAGGCGGCTGCGGTCCTGGCGGCCCGCCTCGGCCGCGTGGTGTCGAACACGCCCGCCGGCGCCGCTGAGCACCTCGACCCGCGCGACGTCGTGCGCGGCAACGCCTGCCTCGACCTGCAGGCCGAGTCAACCGCACACGGCACGCCGCACCCAGTGCTCGACCCCTCCAGACGCGCAGCGCTGATCGTCGAGACCGTGACCGACCAGACCGTCGCGGTCATCCTGCTCGACGTCATCCTCGGCCGCGGAGCGCACCCCGACCCCGCGGGCGCCCTGGCGCCTGCCATCGCGCAGGCGCTGCAGGCACGTCCATCCCTGCAGGTGGTGGCGCACGTGTGCGGCACCGAGGCCGACCCCCAGGTGCTGTCGCGCCAGGAGGACGAGCTCACGCGCGCCGGCGCCCGCGTGGCCCCCACGAGCGCGCAGGCCGCGCGACTCGCCGCGGCGCTCGTGCGCCCCGGTCGCTGAGGGGCGGCATGCGCATACGCATCGCCACGTACTCGGCCATGCCGCGTGGCGGTGCGGTGCACGCACGGCGCCTCGCGGAGGAACTCGTCGCCCGCGGCCACGAGGTTCAGCTCTGGGTGCTTGCGATGGAGGGCGCGGGAATCGCGGTGGGGCCGGGGGTGGCCACCCACCAGGTACCGCTGCCACCCCTTCAGGGTGAATCAGTCGCCGCCCGGGTCGAGCGCGGCGCGGCCGTGCTGGCCGGGGCCATGCGCAGCGCGCCCGCGGCTGACGTGGAGCACGCGCAGGACCTGCTCTCGGCACGCGCGCTGCTGTCGCTGCGCGCTGACGGCATGATCGCCGACGTGGTCCGCACCGTCCACCACGTGGAGGCGTTCGAGGACCGCCTGCTCGAGGAGTTCCAGCGCGCGTCGATACAGGACGTCGATCGCTGCATCGCCGTCTCGCCGTTCTGGGCCGAGCGGCTGGCCGACGAGTTCGGGGTGCAGGCGTCGGTGGTGCCGAACGGCGTCGACGCCGATCACTTCGGCTCGTGCCCGCTCGGCAGGTCGCAGGCCGGTGATCGCATGGGGTGGGGCGATCGCACCGTCGTTCTCGCGGTGGGCGGCGTGCAGGCCCGCAAGGGCAGCCGGGTGCTGCTGGAGGCCTTCGCCCGCGCGCGCGGGCGGCTGCCCGGCGAGCCCCTGCTGGTGGTGGCCGGCGGTGAGGGCCTGTTCGCCGACCCCGAAGCCGTCGCGGCGTGGGACGACGACGCCGTGAGGCTGGGCCTCGTGGTGCACCACGGCCCGGGTGCACCTGCCTCCGCCGACGTGGCCCGAATCGGCATCGTGGACGACGACGACATGCCCGTGCTCTACCGCGCGGCCGACGTGCTGGCGTTCCCGTCGACGCGCGAGGGGTTCGGCCTGGTGGTCATCGAGGCCATGGCCGCCGGTCTGCCCGTTGTCACCAGCGACCTGCCGGTTCTGGCGGACTTCCTCTGCGACGACGAGGATTGCCTCATGACCCCCGTCGGTGACTCCGGCCCGCTCGCCCAGGCCCTGGTGCGGCTGGCAAACGACGACGCCCTGCGCTGCCGGCTGGTGGAACGTGCCCGGCACACCGCCCGCCGCCACGACTGGGCGGCCACCGCGGAGCGGGCGGAGGCCGTGTACCTGGAGTTGCTGTCGGGATGACCACGGCGACGTCCGGCGCGGGGAATGCGGGCGCGCTGCGCATAGTGGCCGCGAAGCCCTGGCCGGGAACGGCTCTGGCCGTGTCACCGGACTTCGGGTGGGTCGCCGTGTCGCTGCCCGGGCGCGTCATCGTGGCGCGCCTGCCGGACCTCGACGACATGCGCGAGATCGCGGTGTCCGATGTGCGGTCGATGGCGACCGTGGATTCCCACAGGCTGGCCCTCGCGCCGCGCCGTGGCCTGCTGGTGATCGAGGACCCCCTCGGCACGGCGAAGGTGGGCCTGCGATCGCGCGGCCCCGGTCGGCTTGTGCTGGCCGCCGGCCCCGACGGCCGGCTCGCGGCCGTGGGCGATCGCGCCGCCCTGCCGCGTGCCACGGTCATCGCCCGGTCGGATGCCGCGCGCA
>CAMCDF010000104.1 GCA_945873475.1 Bifidobacterium breve
CGAGTTCGCCGGGGGCAACGGGCGCGTGGCGATCCACGGCACCAGCAAGCCCGAGCTCATCGGCCAGGCGGTGAGCCATGGATGCATCCGCATGCGCAACGCCGACGTGCTGCGCCTGACCCGGCTCGTGCGCGGTGGAACCCCGGTGAACATCCGCGCGTAATTCGTTGCGGTGCGTGTGCCTCGCGCGTGGGCATTGCCCATACGGTGCCCCCGTGCCAGCGCCTGCATCCGCCGACCCCGCCGAGAGATACCGGACGGCGCTCGCGTGCCTCGACGCCGGTGACGAGGCCGGTGCGCGACGCGCGGTGGAGGAGGGGCTCGCACGCTCGTGGCAGCCATGTGCTGCGGGCACCCGCGAGTGCCTCGACGACCTGGCATCGCAACTCGACGGCGAGGCGGCGCTCCACCGCTTCGCCGGTCGCACACCCGGACCCCGTGGATGGCTTGCGAGGCCCGACGACCTGGCCCGCGATGTGCTGGCGCTGCGGCGCGCCCACCTGGTGGAGGCCGTCATCGAGGAGGTCGCCCTGGTGCTGCCGCCCCCGGTTCTGCTGCGCCTTGTGGGGGCCCTGGGGCGCGCCGGCACATCTGCGGCGCGCGATCTGCTGGCCGCGTGCTCGGCCGTGCTGCCGGGCCGCGCTGCGCACGCGGCCAGACAGCACTGGGGAGGGTGCCGCCCCGCATCGCCCGCGGTGAGTGCGCTGGTGCACCCGCGCCTTGCAGGGGCCTGGCGCGGGCCGGGTGGCGACCAGCAGCAGGTGATCGTGGCGGTTGCCCGGGATGGCGGGCGGGTCGCGCCCCTCGTGGCACTGGTGGACACCGCCGGGGCCGCACCCCTTCTCAGGGATGCCTTCTTCCTGCCCGACATGGTGCCGGGCAGGCTCGAGCGCGAGGTCATGGGGCCGCTCGCGCACGCGGGCATGGCGGTGAGTCCCATGGCAACCGGGGCGGCCCTCGACCTGGCCCTGCGCGCTCTGGCGGGCGCGAGGACCGCCGGCAGGGCCATTCCGTCGGAGGCCCATCAGGCGGTCATCGCCCGCATGCTGCGACTTCAGGCCGCCCTCGCGCCGTCGCGCGGGCACGACGCCCCGGGTTCCGCGGCCGACGTCGGCTAGAATGACGGGCATGTCAGATGCGCTGCCGCCCGATTTGGAATCCGCGCTCGCCGAGATCGACCCCGGTATCCGTGGCGAGCTCGTCGAGGCCCTCGAGCCGGTCATCCCGGATCTGGGCCCCCGCGAGGTCGCCGTGCTGCTGCGCCTGGTCGATGGCATCAAGCGCGATGCCTCGGTTCCCGAGCTCAACGCATTCGTGCGCCTGCTGCCGGTGACGGTGAGCCGCGTGGTGCAGCCGGTCATCGAGCCGGCCGAGGTCAACTAGCACCTCTTCCGCCTGCCTCCGGCCCCCGGCGCGATACCGTCGGGGCATGAGGCATGCAGTCGTCATCGCCACGTCTGTCGCCGGCCTTCTCGCCGTGGCGGCTGCGGGGTCGGCCGTGGGGCTGAAGCCTGTGGGGTCCGGCTTCACCTCGGCCGTGGGCGTGGTGCAGGCGCCCGGTGAGCAGCGCCTGCTGGTGATGGAGCGCACCGGCGTGGTGCGGCCCATCACGGCTGGGCGACCCGGGGCGGCCTGGCTGGACATCCGCGACCGCGTGGGCTCCGAGGGGCTCGAGCAGGGGCTGCTGGGCCTGGCCTTCGCCCCCGACTTCACGCGTTCGGGCCGCTTCTACGTGAACTACACGAACCGCCGGGGTGACACCCGCGTGGTGGAGTTCCGCACCAGGCCGGGCGCACGCCGGGTGTCCGCCCGCACGGCGCGCGTGGTGCTGACGCAGCGCCAGCCCTACGCCAACCACAACGGCGGCGCGCTGGCGTTCGGACCCGACCGCATGCTGTACGTGGCGCTGGGCGATGGCGGCGGGCAGCGCGACGCCGGCAACCTGGCCGGCAGCACCGCCAGCCTGCTGGGGAAGGTGCTCCGCATCGATCCCTCGCGCCGGACGGCCGGCCGCGGCTATTCGATACCGGCCGGAAACCCATTCGTCGGCGTGGCAGGTGCGCGCCCCGAGGTCTGGGCTCTCGGCCTGCGCAACCCATGGCGCATCACATTCGACCGGGCCACGGGCGACCTGTGGATCGGCGACGTGGGCCAGAACGATCGCGAAGAGGTCGACGTGGCGCGCGCGGGGCAGTCGGGCCTCGACTTCGGCTGGAGCCGCCGAGAGGGCACCAGCGACTTCAAGGGTGGACCCCGCACCGCGCGTGAGACCGACCCCGTGGCCGAGTACACGCATGACGAGGGCTGCTCGGTGACCGGCGGCTACGTGTACCGCGGCACCGCCGTGCCCTCCCTGACGGGGCGGTATGTGTACGCCGACTGGTGCAGCGGAAGGTCGTGGTCTGTCGACGCCGCATCCCCCGGCACGCCCCGCGAGATGACCGGCGAGATCGGGGGCATCCCCGGGGTCACCTCGTTCGGCGAGGACCGCTCGGGCAACCTCTACGTGGTCACCTCGACGACGGTGAAGCGCATCAGGGCGTAGCGTCCCGTTATGGACGCCCCCAGGGTCACCCGCCGCTCGTTCGTCCTCGGTGGCACCGCTGCCGCCGCTGCGCTTGCCCTGCCGTCGTGGACCACGGCTGCGGCCAACCGGGCATCGGGGTACGCGCGGCTCATGCGTGAGCTGCGCGCAGCCACCCGCGG
Organism: Bifidobacterium breve; assembly: GCA_945873475.1. Classification (GTDB taxonomy): domain Bacteria; phylum Actinomycetota; class Thermoleophilia; order Miltoncostaeales; family Miltoncostaeaceae; genus SYFI01. Next base: position 2,707 of record CAMCDF010000104.1, read on the forward strand.
GGCGGTGGTGACGCGCCAGGACTCCGGGTTGATGGTGGCCGCGCAGATCTGGAACCAGCGGTTCGATGGCCGGCGCCCGTACGGCGTGCTGTACGCGGTGGACGAGCGCGACGTGCAGCAGGCGGTGCGCTGGGCCGCCCGTCACGACATCCCGATCACCGCGCGCGCCGGTGGTCACTCGTACCAGGGCTACTCCACCATCAACGACGGGCTCATCGTCGACCTCACCAACATGGCGGCGGTGGTGCCGCAGCGGGGTGCGGTGCCCTACGCGCGCATCGGCGGCGGCACGGCTCTGGGCGTGGCGTACCGCGAACTCGCCCCCTACGGGCTCACGATCCCCGGGGGTACATGCCCCACGGTGTCGGTGGGCGGACTGGCGCAGGGCGGCGGGCTGGGCTGGGTGGCCCGCCGGTGGGGGCCGTTGTCGGACAACGTGCAGGGCTTCCGCATCGTCACGGCCGACGGCCGCCTGCGCGAGGTCAACGCCCGCAGCGAGCGCGATCTCTTCTGGGCATGCCGCGGCGGCGGGGGCGGCAACTTCGGCGTCATCACCTCATACGACATCCGCACGCATCCAACCGACCCGGCCACGCACTTCGTGCTGTCGTTCCCCTGGGCCGACGCCCCCGACGTGGTGCTCGCCTGGCAGGAGTGGGCCCACCGCACGGGCCCCGAGATGTTCACGCTGTGCAGCCTGGTTACCAGCGCGGGCGGCGCGAACCCCATCTGCCAGGTGTCGGGCCAGGTGTTCGGCGACCAGGCGGCGCTGAATGCCGAGTTGGCGCCCTTCCTGGCGCAGGTGACGCCAAGCGGGCGCAGCATCACCCCGGCGTCGTACGCGTCGCTGGTGCAGTACTGGGCCCAGTGCACCCACCCCGCAAAGGAGCAGTGCGCGCGTCGCTCGATGAACCCCAACGGGCTCATCACCCGGCCCTTCATGTGGGGGAAGTCGGACTACGTGCGCGAGTCGCAGCCCATCAACCGCGCCGCGGCTGAGGTGATGCGCGACCAGATCGCCGCCCGCCAGGCCCAGTCCGGTGGCACCGGCGAGATCATCATGGATTCCTACGGCGGTGTCATCAACGAGGTGTCGCCCACGGCCACGGCCTTCGCCCACCGCGACATGCGCTTCTCGATGCAGTACGTGGCGTACTGGACCGGCCCCGACCAGCAGGAGCAGTCGGTGCGGTGGCTGCGCAGGTTCGAGGCCGGCCTGCGGCCCCATGTGTGCGGCCAGAAGTACGTGAACTACATCGACTCCGACCAGCGTGGTCGCCCCGGCGTGTACTACGGGCGCAACCTCGACCGGCTCATCGACACCCGCCGCAGGTTCGACCCCGACGATGTCTTCCGCTTCCGTCAGGCGATCCCGCTCAGGCGCCCACGGGGCTGATCACCAGCCCAGGGTCCCCTCGCCGCCCTTGAACGGGCCCACCACGTCGGGGGTGATCCACCCGCCGTAGAAGCCGCCGGGCTGGGGAACCGCTGCCTGGCCGTCCACCGTGCACTCCACGGCACCCGGGTAGAACGCGATGTAGCCGGCGATGGGGGCGAAGGCGGGAACCGGGTTGCGGTAGCGCCAGGCCACTCGCGGCACCACGATCTCGTCGACCGCCACGTCGAGGTAATCGGCCTGGCCCTTCCATTCGCACATGCTGCGCCCCGGGGCCTGCCTCAGGTGCTGCATGGCGATGTCGTCGGGCGGCAGGTACCACGAGGGCGCGTGGCTGGTCTCCATCACGCGCCACGCGCGGCGGGTGTCGGCCAGCACCACGTCGCCCAGCTGCACCACCACGTGCCGGTCGCTCTGCTCCACGCGGGGCGGGCGGGGGTAGTCCCACACCGACTCCTGCCCGGGGCCGATGGGGTCGGGATCGGGCCACGGCAGCCTCATGAATCCCACCCGGCCAGCAGCGCGGCCACGATGCCCTGCACGCGGTGCACGTCGCCGGCATCAGCGGCGTCGCGCAGCGCCACCAGCATCTCGGGCGGGGCGGCCATCAGTGCCTCCGCGCCGGCGCTGCTCCACCGCACGAGGGCGTGGTGAACGACGTCGTCCACCGGCACGCCCAGGTTGGCGGCCAGCACATCGATGCCGGGCATGGGGTCGACCAGCCGCGATGCGGCCACCTCGGCGCGGAAGCGCCCACCCGGGTCGAACTGGTCGGGGTCGGTCACCCCACCACGCTATCGTTCACCCACGTGAGCAGCGCACCCGAACCCGTCGTGCCCAGCCGAGGCTGGGGAGTGGCACATGTGATCCTGCGGGCCCTGCCCGATGAGGGAACGGGCATCGGCATCCAGGCCGCGCTCAGGGCCTTCGAGCAGGCCGCCCCCGAGAACCAGGTTCGCGCCTTCTCGGTTGTGGGTGGTCGCGCCGACCTGGGGTTCATGCTGGTGGCGCCCGACATCCACGACCTCGACATCGCGGTGAAGGGCATCACGTCGGGGCCGGTGGAGGTGACCTACTCGTACCTGTCCATCACCGAGGAGAGCGAGTACCGCGTCACTGAGGACGACGAGCGCGCCCGGCTGGTGGAGCTTGGTGAGGACGACGTCGAGGGCAAGCTGGCCGAGTGGCAGACGCGCATCGAGCACTACCGCGAGATGCGCGTGCACCCCGACCTGCCGGTGCGCAAGCTGCTGTGCTTCTACCCCATGAGCAAGCGCCGCGAGGGCGCCGACAACTGGTTCGCCCTGTCGTTCGACGAGCGCAAGGCGCTGATGATGGGCCACGGCACCCTGGGCCGGAAGTTCGCGGGGCGCGTGACCCAGCTCATCACCGGATCAACCGGCCTCGACGACTGGGAGTGGGGGGTCACGCTGTTCAGCGACGACCTCGCCGCCCTCAAGGAGATCGTCTACGAGATGCGCTTCGACGAGGTGTCGGCCCGCTTCGGGGAGTTCGGCGAGTTCTTCGTCGGCCTGGTGATGGACCCCGCCGACGTGCTGGAGCGCGCCGGCCTGATGTAGCGCCCCGGGGCGCCGGGCACCGGGACACCCCACGGGTGATGGGCCCCGCGGGCTCCTCGGCGAAACGGGATCGGCAGGTGCGGGGGCCGCACCTGCAGGATCCCCGGCTCGAACGCCCGCGGGGCCCAT
>CAMCDF010000105.1 GCA_945873475.1 Bifidobacterium breve
CCCTGGTCGTCGTAGCAGGCGATGCTCACGGCCCACTGCGGGTAGCCCCACAGGTAGTTGGTGGTGCCGTCCAGGGGGTCCACCAGCCAGCGCAGCCCCGTGGTGCCCTGCTCGGCCTCACCGGACTCCTCGGAGAGGATGGCGTCGCCCGGGCGCTCGGCGCGGATCATGCCGAGGATGGTCTCGTCGGCCTCGCGGTCGGCGTCGCTCACCAGGTCGGTGGACGTGCTCTTGGCCGTGATGCCCTCGGCGGGGCGCTCGAAGCGCGCCATCAGCTGCTGGCCGGCGATGCGCGCGGCGCGCAGCGCGATGTCCAGGGCCTGGGCTGCGTCTGATGGGTCGGTCGTCACGAGGCGGCATCCTACGCACCGCACGGCGGCGCGCCGCGCTACCCTCCCGCCCGTGACCGAGACCGTGAACCTCATCTCCCCGCGCGGCTACTGCGCAGGCGTCGAGCGCGCCATCGAAACCGTCGACCGCCTGCTGGAAGAGCGCGGCGCACCCGTGTACGTGCGCGGCGAGATCGTGCACAACCAGTACGTGGTGCGCACCCTCGCCGACAAGGGCGCCGTGTTCGTCGACACGCCGGAAGAGGTGCCCGAGGGCAGCGTGATCGTGCTGTCGGCGCACGGCAGCGCGCCCGACATCTACGAGCGCTGCGCTGCGCGCGACCTCGAGGTGATCGACGCCACCTGCCCGCTGGTGAGCAAGGTGCACGCCGAGGTGCGTCGCTTCGCCGGGAAGGGCGCCACGGTGCTGCTGGTGGGCCACCAGGATCACGACGAGGTCATCGGCACGCGCGGCGAGGCCCCTGACCGCGTGATCGTGGTGGAGGACGTCGCCCAGGCCGAGATCGTCGAGGTTCCCGACCCCGAGAACGTGGCGCTCACCACCCAGACCACCCTGTCGCTCGACGACACCACCGAGATCATCGCGGTGCTCAAGCGCCGCTTCCCCGCGCTGCAGTCACCGGCGTCCAGCGACATCTGTTACGCCACGCAGAACCGGCAGGACGCCGTGAAGGCATCCGTCGAGCAGACCGCGGCCGAGCTCGTGCTGGTGGTGGGCTCGCAGAACTCATCGAACTCGCAGCGCCTGGTGGAGGTCGCCCGCGCAGGCGGCGCCCAGAGCCACCTCATCGACGGCGTGGCCGATCTGGACCCCGCGTGGCTGGATGGACAGCCCCGTGTCGCGCTGACCGCAGGTGCCTCCGCGCCCGAGGTGCTGGTGCGCGAAGTGCTGGATTTCCTCGAAACGCGTGGATACGCCCGTCAAGGCAATGAGGTCCCAACGGACGAGGGCGTCGTGTTCGCGCTCCCGCCGCAAGTACGCTAGGCACATGCGTCGTTCCATATGCCTAGCTGCGCTCGCCGTGCTGGCCCCGTCTGGGCTGGCACTGGCCGGCGTGCCCGACTGCACCACCGGGTCGTGCAGCGTCACGCCCGACGCCGCAACGTGGGCCCAGGTGGCCAAGGGCGTGCAGGGTGGCAGCGTTGCCTACCCGCGCAACGCGCAGGGCGCCGTGCTGCAGCGCGTCAACCTCACCACGCAGGAACCGGTGAGCGACTCGGAGGAGACGCTGTGCGACGGGCGCCAGGAGGCCACGGCCCGTTACCGCTGGCGCAGCAGGTCGGTCACCTTCAGCAACGTCACGGCCGCGGGCACCGACTGCACCACGGGCGACCCGCTCAGGTTCCGGTGCACCACGACCACCATCACGGGCCTCGGGCGCACACGCGACTGCACCAGCAGCACCTGGCGCATCATCACCTGGGGCGGCTACGTGCTCGGCGTGGGCGGGCAGTACGAGATCAGCGGCCCCCGCTCGTTCCCGGTGGTGGCCATGGCCCGGTCGGTGCGCTAGTCGCGCAGCAGCAGGGGGGCGTCCACCACAAGGTCGGACGGCACGCGCCCGGCCAGGTCGGCGGCGTCCTGGGCGTAACGGGCATCGATCTCGATGGGGTGCAGGCTGGCGCCGTCGTCGCCCCGCGGGACCGTGGCGCCCTGCTGCTGCAACCAGCGCGCCGCGCGATCGACCATGGCGGCGCGGCAGGTGGCCGGCGAGTCGGCGCCCTCGGAGTTCTTCACCGGGGCGAAGCGCTCGTCGCGTGCCATCTCCACGGTCGCCGTGCGCGCGGCCAGCGGCAGGGCGTCGAACATGAAGGCCTCGAACTTCACCGCTGACACGTCGCCATCCACCGTGGCCACCGTCTTGTCGGCACGGTGGAACGGCAGCGGGGCCTGACCGGTGGCAAGGCGGGTGGCGAATGCGCGATCCTGGCAGTGCACGCCGGTGGACCCCGCCCAGTAAAGCAACCCGCCGGCGTCGTCCCTCGCGGCCTCCAGCTCGGCCGGCAGGTCGGTGTACTCCACCAGCGCCGTGCGGCCGTCAACCGTGGCCATCACGCCCATGCGGTCGTCCGGGCCCGACTTCGCCACCACCAGCGTGGACATCTCGGCGCGGGCCAGCACGTGGCACCCGATGAACTCGGGGTCGGCCGGGCGCATGAGCGGGTTGTCCACCTGCATGGTCATGATCACGTCGATTCCGCGCTCCTCCAGGTCGCCCAGGATCGCCGCGTGGCCCATGGCCCGGAAGATGCCGCCGTGGCCGTCTGGCGACAGCGCCAGCCGGTCGGGGGCTTCGCGGAGGATGTCGCCGGTGCCGCGGTCGACCGCGGGCAGCATGCCCTGCACGAACTGCGTGACCGACTCGGGCTCGAGCCCGAACAGGAAGTGCTGGTCGAAGAACGCGCGGGTCTCGGCGTCGTTGCCGTCAGACGTCATGAGGTACCACGGCAGGTCGCATCCGTAGCGCCTGCGGGTGGCACCCACACCCGCCGCGTGAATCTCGAACAGGCTCGCGTTGCTGATGGGCCCGACGGGGAACATGCCCTTGGGGTGATCGAACCCCAGGCGCGTGCCCTGCCCCCCTGCCAGCAGCACCACCGCCACGCGGCCATCGCGAAGCGCCTGCTCGCCGGCCTCGAACGCCATGCGCCTGCGTGCGCGTCCGGCGTCATCGGTGGGCAGGCGGTCGACCTCGGCGGGGCCGACGTGTGGCAGCCCGGGCGGCTCGGGGCTCGTCACCAGCTGGTCCACCAGACGTGTCACCAGGGACAGGTCGATGGACGCCACCTGCAGGGCCAGGCGATCGGCCTGCTCGGGTGGCAGCGCGCGGAGGGCGTCGGCCAGCCGTTGCTGGCCGGCGCCCTCCAGCTCGCCGATGATCAGGTCGCTCACGCGGCGGTGAGGCAGACCTTGATAACGCCCTCCTCGCGGGACTGCATCTTGCGGTAGCCGTCCGCGGCGTCGTCCAGCGACAGCTCGGTGGTGAGCACCGGTGCCGGGTCGAGCCTGCCGGACTTCACGGCGTCGAGCAGCTCGGGGAAGTACTTGGGGCCCGGCACGAGGCCGCCCGTGATGGTGATGTTGCGCAGGAACTGGTCGAACCAGTTGATCTCGGGCACGTTCTGCATGAAGTGGTCCATGCCGAGGCAGCCGATCGCGCCGCCGGCGCGCACGGTGGCGTGCGCAGCGGCCATCGACGACTTGCCGCTGATGGAGTCGATCACCACGTGGGCGCCCTCGCCGTTGGTCATCTCCATCACCTGCTCGCGGATCTCATCGGTGTCGCGCGAGGTCACCACGCCGGTGGCGCCCAGCGTGCGGGCCACCTCGAGGCGGTCCTCGTGATGGCCCAGGCAGATGATGTTGGTTCCGTCGAGGGCCGACGCGCCGTGCACCGAGCACAGGCCCACAGCGCCGTCGCCGATGACCACCACGTTGTAGCCCGGCTTCATGCCCGCGGTGCGCAGCCCGTGCCACGCCGTGGACATCACGTCGACCAGCGGCAGCATGGTCTTCTGGCGGTCCATCCCCGAGAGCTCCTCGGGCATGGGGATGAGCGTGGTCGACGCCAGCGGCACGCGCACGTACTCGCTCTGGCCACCCTGCACCAGGCCGTCGTGCTGCCAGGTGCGCGGCGCCCAGCCGAACAGCGACCACGAGTTGCACGATGAGTGCAGCTGCTCGTGACACATGGGGCAGGTGCCGTCGAGGATCGAGCACGACGCCAGCACGCGGTCGCCCGGGCGCAGGTTGGTGACCTCCGCGCCCACCTCCTCGACGGTGCCGATGAACTCGTGCCCAAGGCGCGAGCCGGGCTCGAACCCGAAGGCGGAACCGGCGTTGAGGATGTGCAGGTCCGATCCGCAGATGCCGGCCATGGTGACCTTCACCAGTGCATCGGTCGGCTTCTCGATGGCGGCGTCCGGAACGTTGTCGACGCGGACGTCCTGGTCACCATGAAAGGTCAGGCCACGCATGTGTGATCTCCCCGGGTAGGCATGCGAACTGCGCCTAGTATCGCCGACGGGTCACGTGCCGTGGCCCTTTTGCGGACGACCCGGAGGAAATCCCGCATGGCTGCGACACGTGTGTGCTTCGTCTGCCTGGGCAACATCTGCCGCAGCCCCACCGCCGAGGCCATCCTTGCGCACCGCCTGCAGTTCGACGACCTGGGGGTGCATGTGGAGGTCGAGAGCGCGGGAACGGGCGACTGGCACGTGGGCCACCCGGCCGATGAACGGGCGCGCGCCGAGGCCGAGCGGCGCGGAATCGCCATGACCGGTTCGGCCCAGCAGTTCACCGAGGGCGACTTCGATCGCTTCGACATCGTGCTGGCCATGGACTCCACGAACCTCGAGACCCTGCGCGCCCTCGCCCCCACCCCCGAGGCCGCCGCCAAGGTGCACCTGCTTCGCGAGTTCGACCCGCAGGCCCACGGCGACCTCGACGTGCCCGACCCCTACTTCGGCGGGCAGGACGGCTTCGTGGATGTGTTCGACATGGTCGACCGCTCGATCACCGGCCTCATCGGCCACATCGGCAGCACGCGCGGGTAGCCATGGGCCAGCCGGACCCCTCGCACATCGCGCGCCTGGCGGGGGCAGACGTGCACACCACGCGGCGCGTTCCCGGTGGATCCACCAGCGACGCCGTGCGCATGGACCTGCTGGATGGCCGCTCGGTGTTCGTGAAGCACACCCGCAACGCACCGCGCGGCATGTTCCGGGCCGAGGCCGAGGGGCTGGCATGGCTGGCCGCGCCGGGTTCGGTCGACGTGCCTGCGGTCATCGCCGTGGATTCGGACTGGATCGCCCTGGAGTGGATCGAGCAGGGAGACCGCACTCCGGCCACCGACGAGGCGCTGGGCCGCGGGCTGGCGCGTATGCACCGCGCCGGGGCTGATCAGTTCGGTGCCCCGTGGCCAGGCTTTGCCGGGTCGGTGCCGGTGCCCAACGAGCCGCTCGACGACTGGCCGGCGTTCCTGGCCGAGCGCCGGCTGATCCCGGTGGCGCACGCCGCGGGCCTGCCGGTGCAGATGCTGCGTCGCCTCGACGACGTCCTTGCCCGGCTTCCCGACCTGCTGGGCTCGCCGGAACCGCCCTCACGCCTGCACGGCGACCTCTGGGCCGGCAACCACATGACCGACCTCGACGGCCGCCCGGTGCTCATCGACTGCGACGCCTACGGCGGCCACCGCGAGGTGGACATCGCGATGATGCTGCTGTTCGGCGGCTTCGGCGACCGCGTCATCGCCGCCTACGACGAAGAGTTCCCCCTGGCCACCGGCTGGCGCGATCGCGTGGAGGTGAACCAGCTGCTCCCCCTGCTGGTGCACTGCGCCATGCTGGGAGCGGCCTGGCACGACCGCACCGACGACGTGCTGAAGAGCCTGGCGTAACACCCCGCGGGTGATGGGCCCCGCGGGCGTTCGAGCCGGGGA
>CAMCDF010000106.1 GCA_945873475.1 Bifidobacterium breve
GTGCGTTTCCGTTCGCCGCCCGGCTTCCCTGCCGCGCGGGGTCATCCCGCAACCGCTCTTCCATGCGCGGGCGCGGCCACACCAGCGCCAGCAGCACGATCAGCACGGCGTCGCGCAGCACCAGCAGGCCCATCTCGGGTTGCTGCAGTGCCACCAGCTGCCAGTAGGCCCGTGGGAAGTACGCCTGGGTGAGCAGCAGCGACAGCGCCACCACCACGGCCGACGGCCATCCGAAGCGTCCGCGCACCAGCACCGCAGCCGGCACGATCCACACCAGGAACTGCGGCGACAGCACCTTGCCGGCAACCAGCAGGGCCACGGCCGTTGCGGCGATGCCGGCCACGAAGATGGCCGAGTCGGCGGAGGGCGGCTGCGTCACCAGCAGCCGCTGCACGGTGAGGGCGATGGCCAGCACCAGCACCACCAGCACGATCGTGGAGATGAGTGCCATGAGGTCCGGCGCCTCGCCCTGCAGCCCCTGCGACCCGAACGAGGTATCCACCGCCAGGGGTATGCCAGCCAACAGGCGCATGGCCATCAGGTACGCGGCGCCGGTTGACTCCAGCTGCAGGGGCCTGTCGAGGTGGTACGACACGCTGTCCCACAGGCCCGATGGCGCGATCAGGGCGAGCGGCAGGGTCACCACCACCAGCACGGCAAGGCCGGTGAGCGCGCTCTTCAGGGCGTCTGACCCCCCATGCCGCCGCACGTGCACCATCACCAGCACGGGGATGAACGCGAGCGGGATGAGCTTCACCAGCACCGCCAGCGCCAGCAGAACCCAGGCCGTGGTCATGCGGTCGGTCACGACCGCCCAGAGGATCCAGGCGATGAGCGCCGCCAGCACCAGGTCGAAGCGGGTGCCCACCAGGCCGCCCAGCAGTACCGGGATGAACGCGGTGATGCCGCCCGCCGCCACCTGCCGGGCCACGCTCAGCCCCAGCGCACGGGCGGTGAGAGTGACAGGCACCACGGTGAGCACCAGGGCGATCATCATCAGGAACGAGAAGGTGGTGCCGTAGGCGCCCGGCAGCACGCCCGCCAGCCAGAAGACGGCCGCCGCCAGGGGCGGGTACTCGAGGCTGAAGTCGAGGTAGGGCAGGTTGCCGTCGGCCATCTGCTGATACGCCGCCTGGTACACCGGGATGTCCGAGATCTGCGTGGTGGCGGTGTTCATCCACTGCAGGGGGCCCACCCACACCAGCACGGCGACGATGCCCATGATCCACGGCAGCAGCCGTTCCAGGTCCACCCGTGCGCCGCCGTTCATGCCGACGCCTCCTGCCCGCGCCGTCGCAGCCCCTGCAGGCGCCTCAGCAGGCGCCCGGGCTGCGGGTTGGGCTCGTGCTCGGGGTCGGGCCACTGGGGCACCACCACCAGGATCACCAGGGGGAGGAACCACGGGATGTACAGGTAGAACCAGTGCGTCAGCACCAGCTCGAAGCCGATCAGCAGCGCGGCCGAGATTGCGGCCCACTGCACGATGTCCAACCTGCGCGGCCAGCGCAGCACCAGCAGCGCACCCAGTACCACCAGCGCACCCACCGCGATGTGCACGGGCTGCAGCCAGTCGTACTGGCCCCAGATCGAGAACGGCGACTCGCGCTCGGCCTGGTAGCCCACGGTGCGCGACCAGAAGGCCCTGATGCCGTCGGTGCCGTCGAGGAACATCACCCATCCCGTCAGCAGCGCGGCCAGCAGCAGGCCGGCGACGTAGGCCAGCAGGCGGCGCGGCCCCGTGGCCGGGTCACGCCTGGGGAACGGATGCCGGGCCCACAGGGGCACGAGGATGGCCGGCACGATCTTCGCTGCCACCCCGAGGCCGATCATCAGCCCCCGCCCGAGTGGTCGCGCGGCCAGCACCAGGCCCCACGCCACGCACGCCGAGATGAGGGCGTCGTTGGAGTTGCTCGACAGCGTGAAGGCGGTGAATGGGAACGCCGCCCAGGCGATGGCGAAGGTGAGGCCCATCTTCCGGCCCGCCAGGCGCCACCCCAGCACCAGCAGCGCCAGCAGCGTGAGGCCGTCGAACAGCACCGCCGCTCCGTGCGCCGCCGGCAGGTCGTCCCACTTGCCCGTATTGGGCATGGCGGCCTCGAACGGCATGTAGGCGATGTAGTTGAGCGGCCCGTAGGTATCGCACTGGCCGCAGTCGTCGGGGAAGTTGCCGTAGGGCGTCTGGCCGTTCTGGATGAGGTCGGCGCCGATGACCCCGGCGTACCCCACGTCGATCACGTTGCTGTTCAGGCCGTTCAGCCCCCACCGAAGCGCCATGAGCAGGATCAGCACGGTCACCAGCAGCCAGGTGGGCATCCACCCCGGAAGCCCCGGCCGGCGCGCCGCGGATTCCTCCCCCTGCCCGGGGGTGGCGGGGGCTCGTCTCCGGCGGGCGCGGGTCACCGTTATCCACACCATGCGCGCGAGCAGGTAGATGAGGGGCGGGTACTGCATCGGCACCGACGTGGCGATGTCGCCCTCGTTGAACCATGCCCACGACGCCGTGAACGACAGCAGCACCAGCAGGTCGAGGGTGCGCCACGAGAGCAGGGTGCGCGGGCGCGTGATGGGCAGCAGCACCAGCAGGAACACCACGCACAGGGGAATCCAGATGCGCCAGCGGTTCACCGCCCGCCCGAACGCGCCCTCGTATCCCCGGGCCATCATCCAGGCCACCTGCGGCCCCGTGCGCACCTCGGCGATGTTGCCCTCCTCATCGCCCACGTACACCTCGGCCTCCACCACCTCGGCGTCCTTGGGGCCGCCGATGAACGACACCTTCCAGCGCTTGTCCTTCTTCTGCAGTTCGGCCGCCGTGCGGTTGATGGGGTTGTCGGCGATCCAGGCCTGAAGCCGCGGGTCGGCCTCGGCGATGGTGGTGGCCTCCTCGCTGGTGAGCGAGGCCTCGTACGAGCCCTCCCCACCTGCGGAAGATGCCTGCGCGGCCGCCTTCTGCTGCAGGTCGCGGGCGCCGTTGGCCACGCCATCGAGCACGCCGTCAACCGCGGCCAGGGCCTCAGAGGGAGTGGTCACCGCCAGCCCGGCGCTGGCAGGCGGCTGCTGGGCCCACGCGGCCATCGGCAGCGCCAGCGCGATAGCGCAGGCAAGCGCGACAACGCCGGGGGCGCGCCGCAGGGCCATCACGCGCCGGCCCGGCCGCCTAGCGGAAGGACCAACGCCGGCTGAGCAGGTAGCTCAGGGGCGTCACAAGGACGATGGCGATGGCCTGCGAGTACATCTCGCCGAGGCCGGCATCCACGAGCACGTGGAGGATCACCAGGTTCGCGCCCAGCGCCACCAGACACACCAGCAGGTACTTGATGCCCTGCCCCATCAGCGCGTCATCACTGGCGCGGAACGTCCAGTGACGATTCAGCAGGAAGTTGTTCACCCACGCCACCACGAACGCCACGACGGCGGCCGGGATGTAGTGCAGGCCACCGAGCCCGACCAGCCAGAAGACCAGCAGGTTGACCACGTAGCCCGACAGGCCGACGGCGAGGAACCGGATGAGCTGCATCCAGTCAGAGCGGGGCACCCGCCGCAGATCGGGGATGCGCAGGAGGGCGAGCGCGGAACGCGAGCTCGCCGGTGTCTGGTCGGACGGCACGGTCGCCGAGGCTATCAGAGGCCCTGTTCCGGCCCGGGGCCGTCTGTCACCTGTCTGGCAGGTGCGGGCGCATCGGCGGCGTATCATCAGGCACGGCCCATAACGGGCCCTTCCGCCTCATGAGCACCAGTGACGTGACCGACAACACGGGCACAGGGGCCCCGGTCCCTCCGCAGACGCCGCTGGTCGGTCCCGCCGACGCGGCCAGATACGACTCCCGGTTCTCGGCGCAGGCGTCGGCCACCACGTCGTCGGCCATGCGCGACCTCATGGCCATCACCGAGAAGGCCGACATCATCTCGTTGGCCGGCGGCCTTCCCGACACCGAGACCTTCCCGCGCGCGGCCTACGAGGAGATCGTCTCCGAGATCGGCACCGACTTCCTGGCGCCCTCCCTGCAGTACGGCCCCACGGACGGCATGGGTGAGCTGCGCGAGATGATCGCCGGCATCATGGCCGACGAGGGTGCCCGTTCGCGGGTGGACGACATCATGATCACCACCGGTGGCCAGCAGGCCATCGATCTGAGCATCCGCACGTTCGTCGACCGCGGCGATTCCGTGCTGGCCGAGGGCCCCACCTACCCGGGCGCCGTGCCGTGCCTCACCGCCTACGGGGCCGACGTCACGCACGTGCCCATGGACGACGACGGCATGCGCATCGACCTGCTGGAAGATGCCTACGCCCGGCTGGCCCGCGAAGGCCGCCCGCCCAAGATTCTCTACACCATCCCCAACTTCCAGAACCCCGCCGGCGTCACCATGTCGCTCGAGCGCCGGCGCCAGCTGGTGGAGTTCGCGCACTCGGTGGGCCTGCTCATCATCGAGGACAACCCCTACGGGATGATCCGCTTCGAGGGCGAGGCCCTTCCCACGCTGTACGAGCTCGACGACGGCGCGGGCTGGGTGGTGTACCTCTCCACGTTCTCGAAGATCCTGGCCCCGGGAATCCGCGTGGGCTGGGTGGCCGCCCCGCCGCAGGTCCTGCGCAAGATGAACCTCGGCAAGCAGGCTGCCGACCTCTGCTCGAGCACCTTCACCCAGCGCTTCGTCACCGAGTACCTCAAGCGCAACGACTACCGGGTGCACGTGGCCCGGGTGAACGATCTCTACCGCGCCCGCCGCGACACCATGTTGGCCGCCCTCGACGCGCACTTCCCGGCGTCGGCCACCTGGACCCGCCCGCGTGGTGGGCTGTTCCTGTGGGCCACCCTGCCCGAGTTCATCGACACCAAGGCCCTGCAGGCCAAGGCACTCGAGCGCCAGGTGGCGTTCGTGCCCGGCGAGGCCGCCTTCCTCGATGGCCGCGGTGGCAACTGCATGCGCCTCAACTACTCGGGCGTGCCCGAGCCGGTCATCACCGAGGGCATCAGCCGCCTCGGCGAGGTGGTCACCGAGTTCTGCGCCCTGCACGAGGCGCTCAACCCGGGAAGGTTATGAGCCGCGTCGCCGTCCTCAAGGGGGGCCCGTCGCTCGAGCGCGAGGTCTCGCTGCGATCGGGCACCAACGTCGAGCTCGCCCTTGGCCGCCTGGGGCACGAGGTCATCCCCATCGACGCCGACCAGCACCTGGTGCGCACCCTGCGCGACGAGCGGCCCGAGGTGGCGTTCGTCGCCCTGCACGGGCGCGGGGGGGAGGACGGCACGGTGCAGGAGATCCTCGAGATCCTGAAGATCCCCTACACGGGTTCCGGCGTGCTGGCCAGCGAGCGGGCCATGGACAAGGTGGTCTCGAAGGCGCTTTTCCGCAATGCGGGAATCCCCGTGCCGCACGGGTACGCATTCTCGAAGGAGGCCTTCAGCAAGATGGGCGCCGCCGACGCCCTGCCGGAGATCCAGCAGTCGCTTGGCCTGCCGCTGTGCGTGAAGCC
>CAMCDF010000107.1 GCA_945873475.1 Bifidobacterium breve
CGCCCCTCGTCGTTTCGGGCATCAGTGATCGGTCACGTCGCGCCACGCCGGGGGTTAACCCCACCTCGCCCGATCCCCCTGGCCGCCGGTCGCCGGTACCATCACCTATCGTGATGTCCCTCCGTCCCCTCGTGCGGTTGGTTGCCGCCTGCGCGGCCCTGCTGGGCCTGCTCGCAGCCGGCGCCGCCGTGGCGTCTGCCGCCGAGCGGCCGTTCTCGTTGAGGTACTCCAACAACGTGAATGGCCAGATCACCATCGCGGCCAACACGATCATGCGGTGCCCCACCGACACCGTCGACCCGCTCATGAACTCCGGGTGCACGGGCGCGCAGGCGGGCACCAGCTCGCGCAACAACAACTCGTTCGACATGCGCTGGCTCGATGTCGACTCCGACTCCTCCACCTTCACGTCGTCGTCGGCCACGCTGTCGGTGCCCACAGGCAGCCGCGTGCTGTTCGCAGGGCTCTACTGGACCGGGCTCAACCGCAAGGGCGAGGCCATCTCGGGGGCCAACGGCTTCAAGGCCGTGCCGCAGGACCCCCCGAGCGTGGCATCCATCGGCACCGTGAAGCTGAAGACCCCCGGCGCCGCCGGCTACACGTCGGTCACCGCGGCGGGCGCAGACGTGAACACGGCGTCCATCGCCGTGGGCGGCGGATACGGCGCGTTCGCCGACGTCACGTCCATCGTCACGGCGGCGGGGCCGGGCACCTACACCGTGGCCGACGTGCAGACCGGCACCGGCGGCAACTCGTACGCCGGCTGGTCGCTGGTGGTCGCCTACTCCGACTCGGACGAGCCGCTTCGCAACCTGTCGGTGTTCGACGGCCTGCAGGTGGTCAGCGGCACCCAGCAGATCGACATCCCGCTGTCGGGCTTCAAGACCCCCTCGTCGGGCCCGGTGAACACCACCGTCGGGGTGGTGGCCGCCGAGGGCGACGCCGGGGCCACGGGCGACTACCTCACGGTGAACGAGCGCCTGCTCACCGACGCCGTGCACCCCGCCAACAACACCGAGAACTCCACCATCGCCAACCGCGGTTCGCAGGTGACCACCAAGAACCCCGACTGGCGAAACAACCTGGGCTACGACGCCAGCCTGTTCTCGGCCGATGGCTTCCTGCCCAACAGCGCGAGCTCGGCCATCTTCCGTGCCAAGACGAACGGCGACACCTACGCGCCCCAGGCCATCACGTTCGCCACCGAGCTCTTCTCGCCCAACGTCACGCTCACCAAGACGTCTCCGACGGGCCAGGACTTCCCCGGGGCCACGAAGACCTACACCATCACGGCCACCAACAGCGGTGCCGCGGCCGCAACTGACGTCATACTCACCGACCCCATGCCGGCGGGGTTCACCCGCACCAGCGGACCCACCGTGACCTCCGGCACGGGATCGGCGCAGTGGGATGCGGCCAACAACCGGGTCGTGGCCTACCTGGGCTCGGGCAGCAGCCCGGGGTTCGGGGGAACCCTGGCGCCAGGTGCCTCGGCGAGCCTCACGGTCACCGGCACGCTCGGGCCGGCCCTGCCGCTTGGTGAGGTGGTCACCAACACCGCGACGCTCGACTTCGTGTCGGTCGACCTTGGCCTCCCCATCTCGGTGGTGGCCGACGACGACACCACCATCCGCTACCCCGACCCGGGCATCACCAAGACCCTCACCGGGTCGTCGGGCAGCCAGTACTCCTTCCAGGTCGTCGTGACCAACGAGGGCACGCTGCCCACCTCGGGTGCGGTGGTGGTGCAGGACACCGTCACGGGCGCCAGCGGCCTCTCGGGCCTCGCGGGCTCTGGTTGGTCGTGTGGCCAGACACCGCCGGCTACGTTCGCGTGCTCGCGGTCCGACTCGCTGCCGGCGGGCTCCGCCTACCCGCCCATCACGCTGACCGCCACGTTCCCCGCCGGCACGCCGGTGGCCAACACCGCGGTGCTCAATGACGGAAGCGGCGGCGAACCGAACGACCCGGCCAGCCCGGCCCTGCTGAACAATTCATCAACCGTGGAGGCCGGTCAGAGCCCCGAGGCCATCCTGAGCCTCAACAAGTCGGCCCTCACCGGCACGATCAGCCTGGGCACCCTCGGCGGGTTCCGCATGGAGGTGCGCAACACCGGCCCGTCGGCGGCCACGGGCGCCACCCTGGTCGACACCCTTCCCGCCGGCCTCACCTACGCGTCGTACACGTCGACGCAGGGCTCATGCACCACTGCAGGCGGATCGGGCGGCACCACCGTGGTGTCGTGCGCGCTCGGCACCATCGCCGCCAATGGCACCGCCACCGTCACGATCAGGGCGCGTCCCACCACCGCGCTGCTGGGGCAGACGGTCACCAACACCGCCACGGCGTCGTCCGACATCACGCCCACGCCCGCCACCGACACGGCCACGCTCACCATCCGCCCGGGCGCCGACCTGGCCCTCACCAAGGCCGTGAGCGCCGCCACCGTTGCCGAGAGCGGGTCGGTCACCTACACCCTCGCGGCGGTGAACAACGGCCCGGCGACGGCGTCGAACGTGCGGGTGGTGGACCGCCTGCCGTATGCCGTGGACACCTCCGCGATGAGCGCCGGAAGCATCAGCGCGTCGGACAGCGGCACCTGCACCACGCCGGGCACGGGAGTGGTCACCCTCACGTGCTCGTGGGCCAGCGTGCCAAGCGGCGCCACGCGCACGGTCACGATCACGGCGCCAATGCGCGCGGGGTCTGACTTCGCGTCGGCACCGGAGTCGCGCCAGGCGGTGAACAAGGCCAACGTCTATTCGGCGACCGACGACCCCGATGCGTCCGACAACGCCGCCGAGGCCACCACCATCGTCACCTTCGCCGCGGACCTGCAGGTGAACGCCACGGGCCCGGGGTCGATCGCCGCCGGATCCACCGGTGAGGTCGCGTTCACCACCACCAACAACGGACCGTCCACGGCAACGGCGTCGCAGCTCGTGGTGACCATCCCGGCCGACCTCACGCCGGTCTCGGCCCCTGCCGGCTGCACCATCGCGGGCCAGACGGTCACGTGCGCGCTGGGCAACCTGGCCAGCGGCGCCGGCGTGACCACCGCGATCGGCGTGCGCGCCGCTGCGGGGTTGAGCGCCGTGTCGGCCTCGGCGTTGGCCGATGTATCAAGCACCACGCCCGACTACGACTCGCTGAACAACTCCGACCTCGCGCCCTTCGTGATGGGCCCGGTGGCCGACCTTGTCATCACCAAGACCGCGGGGGCGGCGTCGGCGGCCGCGGGCGGCACGGTGAACTGGACCCTGGCAATCGCCAACAGCGGTCCCGACACGTCGAACGGCTCGGTGGTCACCGACACCCTGCCCGCGGGCCTCACGCCCACCGGCGTGTCCAGCAGCGTGCCCGACGCCTGCAGCATCTCGGGCCAGGTGGTCACCTGCCAGGCCGGTGAGATCGTGCCGGGCGCCGGCTACCAGGCGCTCATCGTCACCACGGTCAGCGACGACTACGCCGGGGCGCAGATCACCAACACCGCCACGCTGGCACCGGGGTCGGAGGCCGACCCCAACGCGGCGAACAACACCGCGAGCGCCGTGGTGAGCGTGAACCCGGGCGCCACGGGCGCCGATCTGGCGGTCACCAAGAAGGCCAGCGCCACCACGGTGAAGCCCGGCGGCACTCTCGGGTATCAGATCGTGGTCACCAACACGGGCGGCAGCGTGTCCACCCAGGGCACGGTCACCGACACCCTGCCCCCGGGGGTCACGCCCACCAGCGCCAGCATCAACGGCCGGCCCTGCACCATCAGGGGCCGCACGGTCACGTGCCCGGTCGGGTTCCTGCCCGTCGACTCGTCGGTCACCGTGTCGATCGCCGCGAAGGTGGGCCGCGACCGCGCCGGGGCCCTGCTGGCGAACACCGCGCGGGTCACCACGGGTTCCGAGACCGACCCGGTGGTCACCAACAACTCGGGCACCGCGCGCACCCGCGTCACCGTGCCGGGCGGCACCCGGGCACGCCTGGACATCCGCACGCGCGTGGGACCTGCCGTGGCGCGCCCTGGCTCGTCGGTGCTGGTGTCGGCCACTGTGCGCACCACCTCGACATACCCGGCCAACACGGTGAGGATCTGCCTCACGGTGCCGCGCAACCTCACCTACAGGGCGTCCACCGGCACGCGCAGCGGCAGCGTGGTGTGCTGGGTGAAGAGCCAGGTGCGGGCGGGTACGCCGGTGACGGTGCAGTACCGCGCGGTGGCGCGACGCACCGGAACGGTTGAGGTGCTGGGCACCGCCGTGGCGGGCAACGCCTCGCGGGTGAGCGACCGGTCGTCGCTGCCCATCCTCGGCGTCACCGGGTAGCGCCACTCACCGGCACGGCGTGGGCGCGGCCGCCGCTAGCCGGGTGATTGCCCCCCGTGGGTGACCGGCCGCGGACCGGCGCTCCTCGCAACCGACCGCGTCACCATCTTGCGGATGAACACGATGATGGCCACGGTGGCGATGGAGCTCCACGTGGTGGTGGTGGCGAGGTTGAGCAGGCCGGCGGCCAGCCAGATGTCCAGGCCCAGCGCTGTACCCGAACGCCAGTCGCCGCGCAGTGCGCAGGCGAACGCCGCCAGCACGCCCAGCGCCACGATCACCGGTATGGCGCCGTAGATGACGGCGTCGTCGAACCAGCCGGGCACGGGCTAGTGCCGGGGGCTGGGGAGGGGCGGCATCGCCTCGCCGGCCGCCTCGAGCTCGGCCTTCTCGTTCGCCATTTCCTTCGTGAGGAAGTAATTCAGCAGGGTCCGGATGGCGGCGATGGCGGCCAGCTGGCCGATCTCGGTGAAGCTCGGGGCGACGGCGGTCTTCAGAACGTCTGCGGCCAGCTGGAACTCAAGCCCCAGCACCAGGTACGACCCCAGCACCAGGCGCACGCGGGTGAATGCACCGGGGGATGTGGGGTGGGCGAGGGCACGTATCAGCAGCACCACGGCGATCAGCACGCCGATGGCGATGATGACGGCCCCGAGGCTCTCGATGACGAGGACGATCCAGTCGACGGCCTCGCGCACGGTGTCCTGGGCGGTTTCCACGCGGCAAGGCTAGCGGCCCAGTCGGGGGCTCCTCGTGCGCGGCGCAGGCATCTTCCATGCGCGAGCTGAACAGAATGACCGTAATCCGGTAGGTTTATTGGGCAATTTGGGCCACACGCCGAGCAGGCAGGAGAACGAAGCCGAATGAGCGACCACCACCGCGACACGATCGCCCTTCACGGCGGCCAGGTGCCGGACCCCACCACGAACGCCCGCGCCGTGCCGATCTACCAGACGACCTCGTTCGTCTTCAACGACGCCGAGCACGCGGCCAACCTGTTCGCGCTGGC
>CAMCDF010000108.1 GCA_945873475.1 Bifidobacterium breve
AGAGCCGACGAGCGGATTCGAACCGCTGACCCCTTCATTACGAGTGAAGTGCTCTACCAGCTGAGCTACGTCGGCGAACCACCTGCCTCTGCAGGCGGGCGGCACTCTACTGCACCGGCGTGCGCGTTCCGCGTGCCTGCGTGTGAACCCACTCGCGTTGGACCGGTGGCCCCCCCGGGGCGCAGGGCTACTGTTAACTGGAACTCGCACCCCCAACCCCGGAAAGTCACGCCATGCCCCTCCGCCCAGCCCTCGCACTGAAGCTCGCCATGCCCGCCGCCCTTGTGGGAGTCGCGGCCGTCGGGGTGGCAACTGCAGGTGCCGCTGATACCCAGCTCGAGGCCCAGCCGTGCGTCATCACTCTGGCCCCCCAGTACCCGGGGCAAGCAAACGGCAGTCTCCTGGTGCGCCCCATCCCGGACAGCGCCATCGCATGCCCCGGATTCGCCTTCGACTCGCAAACCATGTCCGTCAACATCGACTTCCGAGATGCCGCTGGCGTGGGCGGGCCGACCCTCCGCACAAACGAGGTCACCACCTACGACGCTGCCCTCAACAGAGTGGTGGAGACGACGGCACTGGAACTTTATGCGTGGAGCACGAGCAGCGCCACGGGCATCTTCACCCAGGTCGCTCCGAGCTCCCTGCAGGCGGGATCGTTCTGGCTCACCAACCCGGCTGACAGCAAGAACTACCGCCTGGTGCTCGGCGCCCCCTTTCAGGTCACGCGCACCACGCCCGCGCCGCCGGCATGCACGCTCAGGCTGGCTTCGCGGTACGCCTACAAGTGGGACCAGGAGAACTACTTCGTCATTCCCGACTCCGCCGTGCGGTGCGACGGGTTCACGTACACCTCGCAGAGCGCATCCCTCTCCATGTACTTCAACAGCAAGGTGATGGGCGCGGGCAACATCGCAAATATGCAGCGCCGCGTGTTCAACAGGTCGACGGGCACCTACTCGACGGTGTACGAACTGCGGCTCACCAGCTACGCGGGCAACGACAACAACCAGTCACCGAACGCATTCAGCCGCGAGAACGGCCTGAGCGCGCCCACCGGCGGCAGCGGCTGGACGTGGGGTCGCTTCACCCAGGGTACGGAGGGCGCCACGGTGTCCCCGAACGTGAACCCCAACCCGCAGCAGCTGGACCCCCAGTACCGCCTGACGCTCGCCCGGTCATTCGCCATCAAGAGGTCCACGACGGTGCGGGCGACCACCCGCCGCCTGCCGGGCGGATCCACACGCGTGAACATCCACGCCGACCGCAACTGGTCGTTCCAGAACGGTGTGGCCCCCACGTACCGGCGACAGACGGTTCTCCTCGCGACGCCCGCGGACCGCGCGGTGCTCAAGGTGGGCGGCACCGTGGTGCGACGCATCAAGCTCTCGCCCTATGGCAACGCCAGCATCACCATTCCCGCCGGTGCCTCGAGGCGCTCGTACTCGGTGACCCTGGTGGAGACCGACAACAACTTCGCGGGCACCGCAACCTTCAGGGCGTAGCCCTACGACAGGGCGCCAGGGGCGCGGGCAGGTACGCCGCGACCCTGGCGCATCATCGCGAGGCGATCGAGCAGCCCCTCCACCCACAGGTCGGCAAGGGGGTTGAGGCGGAAGCCGGCGCGGGTGCGCTGTATCTCGCCCAGGCACGCCTCGATCATCGGGGCCTTCTCCGGGTGCGCCACCGCGGTGAGGCGATCGCGCAGCTGATCCGCCCTCACGACCGCGCTGGCACCCACCGCCACGGCCAGCGCGTCGGCGTAGACGGCCGACAGGCCGTCGAGCACGTGTCCCCAGCCCTCGGTGACCAGGCGCCTGCGCTGACGCCTGGCCTCATCGTCGGCCTTCTTGGCCGCGGTCTTCCCGCCACGCTTGCCCTCGAGCGCGGCGGCCTCGGCGCGCAGCCGCTCCAGATCCTCCGACGGATGCTCGGCAGCGGCCTGCTCCATCGCCATCTGGATGTCGTGCACCAGCGCCGCACCCGTGCCCACGCCTTCCAGGCTCGCCATTCCCATGTCGGTGCCCAGACCACGCAGGCGTCGCTCGAAGGGCCCCACCTGAAGCGCCAGCAGGCCGTCTGCGCGGGCACGCGCCCGGGCGTCGGAGGGCGACTCACCACGGGCCTCCAGCCGCTCGGCGATCACCTGCCAGCCCGGCGACCTGAAGGGCACCAGCATGCAGCGCGACCGGATGGTGGGGATGAGGTCGGTCAGGCGGTCGGTCACGAGGATCACGTGCGAGAGGGGAGGGGGTTCCTCGAGCACCTTCAGGATGCGGTCGGCGCCCTCCTGGGGCCTCAGGCGCTCGGCGCCGTCGATGATCATCACCCGCCGCTGACCCACCACCGGACGTGACGCCAGGTCACCCAGAACGGGTTCGAGTTCGTCCTGCAACCTGATTGTGGTGCCCGATGCCGCCACCACCGAGATGTCGAGCGACTCCTCGTCGGGGTCGTGCTCGCGATCGGGGTCAACAAGGGCCCATGCCATGGCCCGTGCCGCCCGCCGCTTGCCCGACCCCCTCGGCCCGTGGAGCAGCAACTGCTGCGGTGGGGATGGCCGCCCGGCGGCGGCGGTGAGGATTCGCTCAGCGGCCGGCTGGCCCGGCACGTCGACGGTCACAGGTTTCCGACCACCGTGGCCATCACGCGCGCATGCACCTCATCCAGCGACCCGGCGGCGGGAACGAGGTGCACGCGGTCCGGGTAGAGCCGGGCGACCTCGCGGTATCCCTGTGCCACGCTCTCCTGCAGGGCGTCGCCCTCGTCCTCGATGCGGTCCACGCTGCCCCGGCCGGCACGGCGATCGCTCGCCGCCCCGGGTGCGATGTCGAGGACGATCGTGAGGTGGGGCATGACCTCACCGATTCCGGGCGCGTTGACGGCGGCCACGTTCTCGATACCAAGGCCCCTCGCCGCGCCCTGGTAGGCAAGCGAGGAGTCGAGGAAGCGGTCGGCTACAACCCACGTGCCGGCAGCGAGGGCCGGCGCCACCACATCGGCCACCAGCTGGGCGCGCGCAGCGGCGAACAGGAATGCCTCGGCCCAGGGGCTCATGGCATCGGGCCCCAGCACCACCTCGCGCACGGCCTCACCAAGCGGGGTGCCGCCCGGCTCGCGCACGTGCACCACCTGGTGCCCACGCTCGCGTAGGGCGTCGGCCAGCATCACGGCCTGGGTGCTCTTGCCCGAGCCATCGACCCCCTCGAGCGAGATGAAGGTGCCGGTCATGGCGCGCCCGCCACGATGATGGACGCCACGACCACCCCGAAGGTGATCACGCACAGCGCCACCCCCGCGATGCGCGATGCCCGGGTGGCCCGGCCGCGGGGTTCGGGGGCGGGCACGCCCTCGGCGAGACGCGCGAGCACGTCCGGCAGGGGCCCGTCGCCCCGGTCGCGCATCAGGCCGCCTTGCGCGCGGCGGGAACGTGGGCCATGCTGCCGCGCGACGACGATGCGGAGGACCAGATGACGGTGTCGCGATACAGGGCGAACATGCCCTACCGAGGCTAGCAGTGGCCGGCGGCGGGCCCGTCATCGTCACCGGCGGGGCGGGCTTCATCGGCTCGACCCTGGCGGATGCCCTCATCGCCACGGGGCGCGAGGTGCATGTGGTGGACGATCTCTCGAACGGGCACGAGCGCAATGTGCCCACCTCGGCGACATTCCACCAGGCCGACATCCGCGACTTCGCCGCGGTGCACGGCGTGGCAACAGGGTCCGGGGCCGTCACCATCTTCCACATGGCCGCGCAGGCCGACGTTCGCAAGGCAATAGCCGACCCGGCGTTCGATGCCGACGTCAACATCACCGGCACGCTCTCGGTTCTGGAGGCAGCCCGGGCCGCGGGGGCGCGTGTGGTGTTCGCTGCCACGGGCGGAGGCTCGTATGGGGAGTACGACGGCCTGCCGATTCCCACCCCGGAGTCCGCGGAGCCGCGCCCGATGTCGCACTACGGGCAGAGCAAGCTGGCGGGGGAGGGCTACTGCGCGCTGTACGGCCGCCTCTACGGGGTTCCCACCACCCGCCTGAGGCTGGGCAACGTGTACGGACCCCGACAGGACCCCCACGGAGAGGCCGGGGTGGTGGCCATCTTCTCGGGCCTCCTCATCGACGGCACGCCGATGAAGGTGTTTGGAGACGGCCTTCAGACCCGCGACTACGTGTACGTGGACGACGTCGTCGACGCCTTCATGCGCGCCGAGACCGCCCCGGCTGACATCACGCTGAACATCGGCACCGGGCGGGAGGTATCGGTACTCGACCTCGTGAGGATCCTCGGCGGGGGAGAGCCCGAGTTCGCCCCGGCCCGCGCGGGTGAGCTGCAGCGCAGCAGCCTCGACGCATCACTGGCCCGTGAGGTGCTGGGGTGGGCCCCCTCGGTGCCGGTGGAGGATGGCCTGCCCCGCACGCTCGAGGCCATCAGGGCGGCCCGGGCGGCCTAGTCGGCGTTGCGCGGCTGCGGTACCAGGCGCGGCGGCCGCACCGGCTCGCCTGCGGCGATGCGCATGGGCCCTGTCTCGAGCATCCACGCGACCTCATCGCGGGGCCGGCGAAGCACCTTCTCGAGAGTTGAGGCAGTGGCCTCGAGGTCGAGCGAATGCTCGGTCTTCGACGGCTCGTCACTTGCCACCACGGTGACCATGCCGTTTCGCAGCAGGTCGTAGGCCACGCGCTCTGCACGCGGACCATGGGCGCCCGTGAGGCTGCCGGCGCCCAACTGCACCAGGGCTCCGCGGCCGAGGGGGTCGCGAAGCCGGTCGGGCGACGCCTGAACGGCCTCAGCCCGCTCGGGGTGCGCGATGACGAGGCCAAGCCCGCCCATGGCCAGGCCATCCATCAGGGTGCCCAGACCCAGTGGCCAACCGGCCTCGGGAAGGGACACCAGCAACCACCTGCCCCCGCCGCCGACCGTGCAGGCCGCCAGGACCTCCGGCGCGAGCTCGGCCAGGAGATCGAATGGCACCACCGCCCCGGGAAGCAGGCCCAGGGGAAGATCGGCGTCGCGGAGCGCCGCCTGCAGCGCAGCGCGCGCCTCATCGGCGTCGCGCAGGCAGCCCTGCGGGTCGTCGCCCACCAGGGCCGGGGCCACGGCAGTCGCCACCCCCGACGCGATCAGCGCACGGGCGGCCTCAACCGCATCGGGCATGTGCGGCGTGGCCGCGTGGATGCCGGGGAGGATGTGGGCGTTGAGGTCGAGCACGGCGCGGGACAATAGCGGGGGTGACGCCGTCCCCGCTCCGCGCTAGGATTCCGCACCGCACGGGGCATTAGCTCAGTTGGGAGAGCGCCTGGATCGCACCCAGGAGGT
>CAMCDF010000109.1 GCA_945873475.1 Bifidobacterium breve
GACCTGGCGCAACGCGTTCAGGCCGAACTGCAGGACCTTTCGATGTCGGGCGCCGAGTTGCGGGTGGAGGTCACGCGCGACGACGCCGAGGTGCCGATGGACCGGGTGTCGCTGGTGATGCGTGCCAACCCCGGGCTGCCCGAGGCCCCCCTTGCCGAGGCCGCATCGGGTGGTGAGCTGTCGCGGGTGCTGCTGGCGCTGCACTCGGTGGCGGCCGCGGCCGAGCCTGGGGTGGCCTGGGTGTTCGACGAGGTCGATGCCGGAATCGGCGGGGTCACCGCAGGGGCGGTGGGTGCCCGTCTGGCCGACATGGCCCTTGGGCGGCAGGTGGTGGTCATCACCCACCTGCCGCAGGTGGCGGCTGCAGCCGACCGCCACTACCGCCTTGTGAAGGGCACTGCGGACGACGGCCGTGCCATCACCACCATCGAGGCGGTGGAGGGTGAGGCACTGGTTGACGAGATGTGCCGCATGCTGGGCGCGGCTCCGTCGGACGCCGCCGCGAGGGGCCATGCGCAGGAACTGCTCGCGCGCCGCGGCGGGGGGTATGCTGACGGCCCGTACAGCGGTACGGGTCGGGGAGGCCGGTGAGGTGAGCAAGAACGGTGAGCGCTACGTCTTCGTGACCGGAGGCGTGGTATCAGGCCTCGGCAAGGGGATCACGGCTGCCTCTCTCGGCACGCTGCTGAAGGCGCGCGGCTACAAGGTGTCGCTGCAGAAGTGTGACCCCTACCTCAACGTGGACCCGGGCACCATGAGCCCGTTCCAGCACGGCGAGGTGTTCGTCACCGAGGACGGCGCCGAGACCGACCTCGACCTGGGCCACTACGAGCGCTTCACCGACGAGGCCCTCACGCGCACGTCGAACATCACCACGGGCTCGGTGTACGACGCGGTCATCCGTCGCGAGCGGCGGGGCGATTTCCTCGGCGCGACCGTGCAGGTGATCCCGCACATCACCAACGAGATCAAGGACCGCATCAAGCAGGCGGCCACCTCCTCGAACGCCGACGTGGTCATCGTGGAGATCGGCGGCACGGTTGGCGACATCGAGTCGCTGCCCTTCCTGGAGTCGATCCGGCAGCTGCGCAACGACGTCGGCCGCGACAAGGTGGCCTTCGTGCACGTGACCCTCGTGCCGTTCCTCGAGGTGGCGGGCGAGCTCAAGACCAAGACGACGCAGCACTCGGTCAACGAACTGCGCGGCATCGGAATCGAGCCCGATGTGCTGGTGCTGCGGTCCGACCGTCCGCTCGACGCCGGCGTGCGCGAGAAGATCGCCCTGTTCGGCGGTATCGCGCCCGAGGCGGTCATCTCGGCGGAGGACTCCGACGACATCTACAAGGTGCCCATCGCCATGGAGGCCGAAGGCCTCGACCGCGTGGTGTGCGATCGCCTGGGGCTTCCGCTGCACGACATCGACCTCAGCGACTGGCGCGCCGTGGTGGATCGCCTGGGCAAGACCCGCGGCACCGCGCGCATCGCCCTGGTGGGTAAGTACGTTCAGCTGCACGACGCCTATCTGTCGGTGGCCGAGGCGCTGAAGCACGGCGGCCTCGAGCACGGGGTGGAGGTCGACATCGACTGGGTCGACGCCGACGCATCCGACCTGGCTGACCGCCTGCGCCAGTGCGACGGAGTGCTGGTGCCCGGAGGGTTCGGGGGCCGCGGGGTGGAGGGCAAGATCGAGGCCGCGCGCATCGCCCGCGAGGAGGGCATCCCGTACCTGGGCATCTGCCTGGGCATGCAGATCGCGGTCATCGAGTTCGCGCGCAATGTGTGCGGCATGGACGGGGCGAACTCCACCGAGTTCGACCTGGAAACCCCCTACCCGGTCATCGACCTGCTGCCCGAGCAGCGCCAGATCGAGGAGCGCGGCGGCACCATGCGCCTGGGCGGCGGTCCGGTGGCGCTGGTGCCGGGCACCATCGTGCGCGGGCTCTACGGGGATGTCGACTCCATCCAGGAGCGCCACCGCCACCGCTACGAGGTGAACCCGGTGCTGCGCCCGCAGCTGGAGGAGAAGGGCCTGGTCACCTGTGGCCGGTCGCCCGATGGCCGTCTGGTGGAGTGCATCGAGCTGACCGACCACCCGTTCTTCGTGGCCAGCCAGTACCACCCGGAGTTCAAGAGCAGGCCCACCCGTCCGCAGCCGCTGTTCAGCGCCTTCGTGGGCGCTGCTGCGGCACGCGCGGGAGTGGGCGGCGGCGGCGGCGTCGCCGCGTCGCACGCCGCGTGAGCACCCTCGACGCCCCCGGGCTGTCGGAGGTGGCGCGCCTGTTCGCGCGCCTGTGCGAGATCCCATCGCCGTCCGGTGACGAGGGTGCCATGGCGGACGCCGTGCTGCTCGAGCTGTCGCGCATGGGCGCGGAGATCAGCCAGGACGATGCCGCGCAGGCGCTGCCGAACGCGGGCTGCAACAACATCGTGGCCCGCTTCGCGCCCACGGCCGAGGGCGTGCCGATCATGTTCTGCGCACACCTCGACACCGTTCCGGTGCTCGGGCCCATCGAGGTGGTGCAGGACGGCGAGTACCTCACCAACCGCCACGAGGCGATCCTGGGCGGCGACGACAAGGCCGCCGTGGCGGCCATGCTGCACGCGGTCGACCGCGTGGTGCACGAGGGCATCCCGCACGCCGGCATCGAGCTGGTGTTCACCCCGTGCGAGGAGGTCGGCCTGCGGGGCGCCGCGCACTTCGACCCCTCCGTGCTGCGTGCGGCGTACGGCTTCGTGTACGACCACACGGGTGAGCTCGGGGGAATCGTCACCTCGGCACCCACGCACAAGGAGATCCACGTGACCGTGCGGGGCGTGGCAGCCCACGCCGGCATACGCCCCGAGGCCGGCCGCAGTGCCATCACCGCCGCATCGCGCGCCATCGCCGCCATGCCGCTGGGGCGCATCGACGACGCCACCACCGCGAACATCGGCACCATCCGCGGCGGATCGGCCACGAACGTGGTGGCCGAGGAGTGCACCATCGCCGCCGAGTGCCGCTCCCGTGATCCCGAGGCCCTCGACCGGCAGATCACGGCCATGCTCGACGCCTTCACCTGGGCCGCCACCGAGTGCGAGTGCGACGTGGAGATCAGCGTGCGCGACCATTTCACCGGCTACGACCTCGCCGAGGACGCCCCCCAGGTGACCCTGGCCGCCCGGGCGCTGTCAGAGTGCGGTTTCGAGCCCCGCTTCGTGGCATCGGGCGGTGGGTCCGACGTCAACGCATTCCTGCTGAACGGCTTCGCGTCGGTGAACCTGTGCAACGCGATGGTCGATGTGCACACCCCCGACGAGCGCATCCGCATCGTCGATGTCGAGGCCATGGTGGACGTGACGCTGGCGATCATCGCCGGCGCCCGCGCGTGACCGGGGACCCGCGCGGGGGAGAGGGTGGCCCGCCCATCGAGGGGCTTTCGGTGGAGTCGCGCGAGCCGGTGTATGCCGGGGAGGTGGTTGACCTCTCGGTGGTGCGCTACCGGCGCCCCGACGGCCTGGTGGTGCGGCGGGAGGTCATCGCGCACCCCGGGGCCGTGGTGATGGTTCCGGTGGAGCAGGGCCATGTGCTGATGGTGCGCCAGCCCAGGGAGGCCGTGGGGGAGTACCTGCTGGAGCTGCCGGCAGGCAAGCTCGACGTGCCGGGCGAGCCGCCACTCGAATGCGCGCGCCGGGAACTGGCCGAGGAGGTCGGCCGGGCGGCCGGCACGTGGCAGGACTGGGGTGGGTTCTTCACGGCGCCGGCGATCCTCGAGGAGTACATCCACTGCTTCCTGGCCACCGACCTGGTGCCCGTCGATCATGCGCCCATCGCCGAGGAGGCCATCGAGGTCGTGCCGTGGCCGCTTGCCGACCTCGACCGGCTCATCGGGCTGGTGCACGACGCCAAGAGCCTCATCGGGTTGCTGAGGCTGCGACATCGTGAGGACAGCGGCAGCCGTTGACGTCGGTATGGGCGGCCGGCTCTACCGCCGGTTGCTGCGCAGGTCGTCCTCGAGGTCGTCGAGGGCCTTGCGCATGGCCTCGATCTTGCGCTCGGTCTCCTGCTCGGCAGGGCCCAGCGATAGCCTGTCCTCTGCATCCTGCTGTCCCCGGTGGCGCGCCCGCGCCTCTTCCAGCGAGTTCACCATGATGCCGATGAGCATGTTGAAGAAGATGAACACGGCCAGCAGCACGAAGACGATGAAGAACAGCCACGACCAGTTGCTGGTGGCGTTCACGGCGTCGGCGGCCACGGTGTTCCACCCCTCGAGGGTGAGCACCTGGAACAGGGTGATCATCGCGGTGCCGATGTCGCCCCACTGCTCGGGCAGCAGCGCCCCGTAGAGCATCCAGCCGATGATGCCGAACACGTAGAGCACGAAGATGATGAGCAGGAACAGCGAGGCGATCGGCAGCACCGATCGAGCAAGCCCGCTGATGATGACCCGCAGGTCGGGCAGCACCGACACCACGCGCACCACTCGCAGCAGGCGCACCAGGCGCAGCAGCTGGGCGTTGCTGGACACACCGGGGATGAACACGGCGCCGATGACGACGATGTCGAAGATGTGCCAGCCGCTCTTGAAGAAGTCGGCCGGATGCGTGGCGAACGCACCGAATCGCAGCAGGATCTCCACGATGAAGATGCCGAGGAAGATCTCGTTGGCCAGCGTGAGGCCGTCGTCGTACCGGTCGTTCACCGCCGGGTAGGTCTCGAGCCCGATCACCACGGCGTTCAGGGCGATGACGCCCACGATGAACGGGTTGAACCAGCGGGCATCGACGATTCCGCCGCAGGTGCGCTCGATGCGTGCCCTGATGCTGGGGGTGGCGGCATCCATCAGGCTTGCAGGCTAGGAGACCCGGCAGCCGGGTGCCATCGACCCGGCGGTCAGCGGTTGCCCAGCCTCCGCAGGGGAGCGAGTGCGAACGCCCCGAGCACCAGCATGAGACCCGCGGCTGCCAGCAGTCCGGGCCAGGTCTCCGACCAGATGACGGTGCCTGTCAGCTGTGCGCTGCGCATGGCGTCGAGGATGTATGTGACCGGGTTGTATCGGGCCACGGCTCCCAGCCAGCCGTGCATGGCGTCGAGCGGCACGTACGCGACCGACATGAATACCGACAGGAACACGACCAGCTGCATGATGGGTGCGGCCTGCACCGTCCTGGTGCGCAGCGCAACGCCGATGGCCCAGAACGATGCGGCCGCGGCGAACATCAGCGCGAAGAGGATGATGAGCAGCGTCGACGCCAGACCGGGAAGCATGACGCCGCCGATGATGCCCGCGATGAAGACCACGGCGGTGGTGACGATGCTGCGGGCCTGGGC
>CAMCDF010000110.1 GCA_945873475.1 Bifidobacterium breve
GAACGTGTTGCTGACCTCGGCGAGGATGCACCGCAACGCACCGTCGGGCCCGTGCACGTAGAAGTACGTGACCGGGTTGAACACGTAGCCGGCGGTGCGCAGGTTGGTGAGCATGGTGATGCGCGCACCCTCGACATCCACGCCCCGGCCCACCAGGTGCGCGCGCACGTTCTCTCCGATGGGCCGCTGCGGGTCGCCCAGGTGGTCGCCGTCGCGCAGGCTCAGGATTCCCGGCCGGTTGTACGAGAACAGCCGCAGGCCCCTGTCGAGCTGCTCGATCTCGTCCACGTCGATGGCGTACATGCACACCGGGTAGCGGAACACGTGCTCGGCTGGCGTGCGGCGTGCGTGGACCAGCGTGCCGGTGTAGATGGCCGACCTCACCAGTGCACCCCCAGGCCCCGGGCCACCGACACGGCGGCCCGCATGCCGTCCTCGTGGAACCCGTTGCCCATCCATGCGCCGCTGAACCACGTTCGGCGCACGCCCTGGATGTCGTCCATGCGGGACTGCGCCGACAGTGCGTCGAAGTCGTACACCGGGTGCGCGTAGCGGGTGCGCATCACCAGGCGCGGTGGATGCACCTCGTCGTCACGGTTGAGCGACACGCACCACTCCGCGCGCGAATCGAGATCCTGCAGGCGGTTGAGCGAGTAGGTCATCGCCGGCGCGGCGTACGGGGCGTGGCAGTCATGCACGTGATGGTTCCACGCCGCGCGCGCCGCGCGCCTTCGTGGCAGCAGCGACGAGTCGGCGTGCAGGCTCACGGCGCTCTCGACGGTGCGGAACGCCGAGAGGATCCGCCGCTCCTCATCGCTGGCATCAGAGAGCATCGCCAGCGACTGCCCGGCGTGCGCGGCCATCACCACGTGGTCGAAGCGGCGCACCAGGCCGTCGTCCGTGCGCACGTCCACGCCGTCGGCGTCGCGGCGCACGTCCACGACCCCCAGCCCGGGGTGCACGCGGTCGCCGAGCGGCGCCGTGATGGCGCGCACGTAGGTGTCGCTGCCCCCGGTGATGGTGCGCCACTGCAGGCGGCGGAATCCCAGGATGCCGTGATTGCGCCAGAACTCCACGGCGTACGACGCAGGAAAGCCCCGGGAGTCCTCGAGCCCGGCCGACCAGATGGCCGACGTGAGCGGAACGAGGTAGTGATCGGTGAAGGCCTGCGAGTAGCCCTCGGCCGCCGCGAACTCGCGCAGGGTGAGGCCCTCGTATTCGGGCAGCAGGGCGCGATCCCCGGTGCGCTGGAAGCGCACGGCGTCGGGGATCATGCGCAGGAAGGCAGGCCTGAGGAACGCCCCGGGCTGCATCCACAGCCGCACGCCCGAGAACTCCAGCCCGCAGGCGCGGCAGGTGACCGAGAAGCCCATGTGCGAGGGCTGCGTGGCCACCCCCAGTTCGCGCAGCATGCGCACCAGCAGCGGGTAGGTGGTCTCGTTGTGGACGATGAACCCCGAGTCGAGGGCAAGGTGTTCGCCGTCGGGGCCGATGACCCGCGTGGTGTGGGTGTGGCCGCCGATGCGCGAATCACGCTCGAACACCTCCACCTCATGGGCGCGCGACAGCAGCCAGGCCGCCCCCAGCCCGCCGATGCCGCTGCCGATGATCGCGATGCGGGCCATCCGGCCCCACGGTACCGATGTGGTGGCGGCGCGCCTGCGCCTGCGGCTAGCCTCCGACACGCATGAGCACCGCGGATCCCGCCAATCGCCGGCAGCCCCTCGTCGCGACGGTTCGCGAGAAGCCGCTCACCTCGGCCCGCATCATCACGCTCATCGCCATCGTGGTGCCGCCGCTGGCGCTGCTGTCGGTGACCGGGCTGCTCTGGGGCGTGGCGGTCGGCCCCATCGACCTCATCATGTTCGCCGTCATGTACGTGGCATGCGGGCTGGGCATCACCATCGGCTTCCACAGGCTGTTCTCGCACCGCGCCTTCAAGACCACGCGCTTCATGACCGCCGTCTGGGCGATCCTCGGCTCGATGGCCTGCCAGGGGCCGGTCACGCAGTGGGTCACCGACCACCGCAAGCACCACGCGCTCTCCGACAAGGAGGGCGACCCGCACTCACCCCACCACGGGTTCGGCCCGGGCTGGAAGGGCGTGGTCAAGGGCCTGTGGCATGCGCAGGTGGGCTGGCTGCTCACCACCAAGGGCCTCGAGCGCGGTGAGCGCTACGGCAAGGATCTGTACGCCGACCCCCTCATCCGGCGCATCGACCGTCTCTACCTGCTGTGGCTCGGCCTGTCGCTGGGCATTCCCGCCCTCGTCGGCTTCGCCTGGAGCGGCGGCTCGGTGTGGATGGCCTTCCAGTGCTTCATCTGGGCCGGCCTGCTGCGGGTGTTCGTGTTCGACCACCTCACGTGGACGGTCAACTCCATCTGCCACATGTATGGCCGCCGCGACTACGCCACCGAGGACGAGAGCCGCAACTTCTGGCCGCTGGCCATCCCGGTGTTCGGCGAGGCCTGGCACAACAACCACCACGCGTTCCCCGGCTCGGCGCGCCACGGCCTGCACTGGAAGCAGATCGACCTTTCGTGGGCGCTCATCTACGGCATGGAGAAGGTCGGCCTGGTGTGGGACGTCAAGGTGCCCACCGAGCAGCGGCAGGAGATCCGGCGCGCGAAGTCGGCTGCCGGGCAGGGCGGCGACGCCGCCCCGACCCCCTCGGCCAACACGCCCTCCTAGGGCACTAGAGCCCGGCCCGCTCCAGCGCCTGCTCAACGTCGCGCAGCCATGCGCCCGCCCGAGGAAGGGAGATGAGGCGGCCGTTGCGACGGATGGCGATGCCGTGCACCGCACCCGCGATGCGCCGGTAGGTCACGTCGGCCCCGGCCGCGCGCAACCGCTCGGCGCCCAGCCACGAGTGCTGCGGGCGCACCCCGGGTATGCCCGGCACCCAGCCGTCGATGCTGCCGTGCACGATTGTCACGCGATCACCGGACAGCCCGGCCAGCGAGAGTTCCTCGGGAATCCACGGGGCCAGGGCCACCACGTCGCCGATGCGCTCATCGCCCGCGCAGGCAATGGATACCGCCCCGCCCATCGAGAAGCCCAGCATCACCACGCGGCGCGCCCCGGGCAGCGCGGCAAGGGCAGCCTGGCCGTCGGCGATGCACGAGGGCAGCATCTTCCATGAGCGCACCCGGTAGCGCACCTCGGCGAAGCCGGCGTCGGGGAAGACCGGCGCCAGATGGTCCACCAGCCACTCGATGGTGGGACTCCAGTTGCCCGGGCGCGGTCGGGCACCGCCGCCGTTGATGCACAGCACCATGGTTTCGGCCCCGGGGCGTGTGACGCGCATTCCCGCCCCGGTGGCAAGGGAAATCTCCTGCATATGAGCAGGGTAGCGACGTAAGGGTCCTGTAATGCCCGCAACGCTCCGTGCGCGACCTCGCGCGGGGCTGTCCTAGCATCGCCCCTCGTGCGCTACCCCACCGCCATAGCCGCGGCGCTCGTGCTGGCCCTTCCGGCAGCGCTCGCCGCGCAGACGCAGTCCCAGCCCCAGGCGCCCGCGCCCTCGGGCGGCACCACCGCGGCCCCGGTGTCCACCACCCCCACCACCGCGTCGGTCACCCCCGTCATGGGTAAGTCGCGCCTCACCGGCGATCAGATCGCCTCGTGGTTCGCGAAGCAGAAGATCACCCCGGCCATCACCATCCCCATCCCCGAGCTTGCGCGCATCTTCGTCGACGAGGGCAACGCGCAGAACGTGCGCGGCGACATCGCGTTCGTGCAGTCGATCCTCGAGACCGGCTGGTTCCGGTACGAGGGCAGCATGGTGAAGCCCACCGACAACAACTTCTCGGGCCTCGGCGCCTGCGACTCGTGCTCGCGGGGCAATATCTTCGCCACCCCGGAGGAGGGCGTGCGCGCGCAGATCCAGCATCTCTGGGCCTACGCCGACCCCGCCGCCGACCCCACGAAGACGGCCCGCCCCCTCACCGACAGGCGTTTCACCTACGTGCGGCCATACGGCAAGGCGCCCACCTGGGAGGCCATGGGCAACGGCAACTGGGCCACGGGCGGCGGCTACACCGAGAAGATCCTCGCCCTCTACGCGTCGATGCTGCGCCACAACGGCCTGCAGCCCCAGACCACCACGCTCCGGTCGGTTGCCTCTGGCGCCCCGTCGGGACCGCTGGCGGTGGTCGTCACGCGGAAGGGCGCCGTGCGCATGGGCGACCTGCGCGGCACCGCCGGCACGCTCGGGGCCGCGACGAAGGCCTACGGCACGGGCGCCACGAGGGCGACGTACGGCAACTGCCGTGTCACCTGGGCGTCGCTGGGCGCCGTGATGACCTTCTCACCTGCCCGCGGGGAGAGCCCCTGCGGCCAGGACTCCCGCGTGCGGGGCGCCGTGCTCACCGGCCAGCAGTGGGTCACGGCAAAGGGCCTGAAGCCCGGCGATCCGGTGTCGAAGGTGCGGAGACTGCACGGCAGCAAGGCCGCCCGTGGCTCATCCGCGGTGCTCGCATCGTCGAAGAGCGGGGCACGGCTGACCGCCCGCATGGGCGAGGGCGTGGTGAAGGCGCTGGTCGTGGCCGTTCCGCGCCAGCGCTAGCACTCACCGCCCACCGCACCGGTCTCCGGGTTTCCCTACCCGGTCGGGGTCGCACAGCGCAGGGGGTGCCGTTTAACGTTCCCCCCGGGATGACGACCGCGCCGCCTCGGCGCGCGCCACGGACATGAAAGGACCCCCGGTGAACAGGACCAGGAACTTCTGGAACGACTTCAAGGCCTTCGCCTTCAGCGACAGCCTGTTGAAGGTCGCCGTGGCATTCGTGCTGGCGACCGCCTTCACGGTGCTGATCAAGGCGTTCGTCGACTCCTTCATCATGCCGCTCATCGCCGCGATCGTCGGCGACACCAGCTTCGAGGACCTCGTGTTCACGGTCAACGGATCGACCTTCACCTACGGGTCGTTCCTGAGCGCGCTGATCACCTTCATCCTGGTGGCCTTCGTGCTCTTCCTCGTGGTGAAGTCCGTCATCCGCGTGATGGGAGAGAAGGCCGAGACCACCTCGTGCCCCGCGTGCACCGAGGACGTCTCGATCGTCGCCACCCGCTGCCCGCACTGCACGAGCGAGCTGACACCGACTGCGTGAAGCGGGCGACCGGGCTCGAACCGGCGACCCTCAGCTTGGGAAGCTGATGCTCTACCAACTGAGCTACACCCGCGGGTCGCCGCAAGGGTAGCGCACGGCTACATGCGGTCGGGGGCCTCCACGCCGATGAGGCCGAGCCCCGTGGCGA
>CAMCDF010000111.1 GCA_945873475.1 Bifidobacterium breve
CATGGCGCTGCCGCCCGTGCGCGCGGCCACGCCCTCCAACGCTTCCACGCTGCGCGCCAGCAGGGTGAGGCGCGCGCCCCTCGCCGCGAACTCATCGGCCAGCGCGGCGCCAACGCCGCGCGACGCACCGGTGATGACAACGTGCCTGCCGTCAAGGTCCATGCCTGCTCCTCGTGAGGTGGTAACCAACGTCAACCTGTTTACCGCAGGCACCGACCGCCGAGGTGCCTCAACGGGCATCCCGGGGCAGGCGCACCGTCACCCGCAGGCCCGACTGGCCGTCGCGGTCGCCCAGGCTCACCGTGCCACCCGCGCCCTCCACGAGGCGCCGAACGATCGGCAGGCCCAGACCCGTGCCCGCCCCGGCTCGCGACGTCGGGGCACGCCAGAAGCGGTCGAAGGCGTGCTGCTTGTCGTCGTCAGTCATGCCCGGGCCGTCATCTGACACCTCGATGACCACATCCGGGCCCGACGCCACCGCGCTCACGTGCGCCGCGCCGGCCGCCGACTGCGATGTGGACCAACTGATCCGGGGGGCGGAAGCGATCTCGGGCCAGCAGGCCTAGCCGGCCCGCTCTTCAGGGCCCCTCGTGCGCCCCCGCGTTCGCGCGCCGCAGAAGGGCATCCACGCGGGCCAGCAGCTCGTTCTTCGTGAAGGGCTTGGCCACGTAGTCGTCGGCGCCCGCCCGCAGGCCGCGCACCGTATGAGCCTCACCGGCGTGGGCCGAGAGCATCATCACGGGGACATCCGTGATCTCGCGAATGCGCTCCAGCGCCTCCCAGCCATCCATCTCGGGCATCTCGACATCGAGCATCACGAGGGCGGGCCGTGCCTGATGCAGGGCCTCCAGGGCCTCGCGGCCGTTGGCTGCCTCCACCACCTCGTACCCCTCACGCTGGAGTACGGCCCGGAGGATCGTGCGCACGGCGAGGTCGTCGTCTGCGATGAGGATGGTGCTCACCCGCCGGCGTGCCCCGACGGCACGAGCGGGAACGTGATGTCGACCTGCGTTCCGGCGCCGGGGCTGCTGCTCACAGCGGCGGTGCCGCCGTGGCCGCGCACCACCTGCTGCACCACGGCCATTCCCAGGCCCGAGCCGCCGATCACCGCCTTCGTGGCGGTGGACGCCCGGAAGAACGGGTCGAAGAGGTGCGATATCTCGTCGGCCGGCACGCCGATTCCGGTGTCGTGCACGCTGAGGATCCAGCCTCCATCGGTGGGCTGCACGCGCAGGGTCACATGCCCGCCGTCGGGCGTGAACTTGATGGCGTTGCCCACCAGGTTCACCATCACCTGCTCCAGGCGCCCGCGGTCGCCCATCGCACCGGGCACCGGCAGCGCATCGACCTCGAGCGACACGCCGTGCTCCGCCGCCGTGATGGCCATCTCGTCTGCCACGGCCACGGCGATCTCGTCGGGTGCCACATCGGCCATGGTGAAGCTGAGGCCGTCGTGCTCGGCCTCGGCCAGCAGCAGGAGGTCCTCCACCAGGTGGCGCAGACGACGCGCGCTGCGCTCGCCAACATCGACCAGGGGCCGCGTGGATTCCGGCAGCTCTTCATCGGCCAGCATCTCGAACAGCAGCGACAGCGAGGTCACCGGCGTGCGCAGTTCGTGCGACACCGTGGCGATCATGCGGTCCTTCCACTCGTCGATAGCGCGCAGTTGCTCGTTCTGGCGCTTGATCGCCTGCTCCACCTCCACGCGCCCGGTGATGTCGGTCACCATCACCACCCCGCCGATCACCGCGCCGTCCTGACGCCGCAGGGGGCGCACGCGCATCAGGAACGTGTTGCGGGCATCCTCGCCCGCCACCTCGGTCTCGAGCTCGTCGCCCCGCAGCGCCGTTTCGTAGAGGGCGCTGGTTTCGTCCCACTGCGAGGGCGGCACCACGTCGCGCGCCAACTGGCCCTCCCACCACGACTGCGCGGGGGTCAGCACCAGCCCGCCGCCGCGCACCACGCGGAAGCGCATGTCGGTGTCGAAGATGATGATGCCCACCTCGGGCATGCCCTCGAGGGCCTCGGCGACGATCTCCCACTGCTCGCGCTGGGCCTGGATGTCGCGCCAGCCCCCGATGCGGCCGACCACGTTGCCCTCGTCGTCCAGCACCGGGCGCGCCGAGATCGACACCCACGAGTAGCCCCCGGTCTTATGGCGGATTCGCACGTCCAGGTGGGCCGGCTCGCCTTCGAGCAGCCGGTGCTGGGCGGCGCGGGCGACCGGCAGGTCGTCGGGGTGGATCAGCTCGGTGAAGGCCCTGCCCACCAGATCGTCGGGGTGCCACCCCGTCACCGACTCCACCGATGGCGAGGTCCACTCGATGAAGCCCTCGTTGGTGCCCGAGAACACCACGTCGGATGCGTTCTCGGCCAGCAGCCTGAACCACGACCGGGTCTCCTCGGCATCGCGGCGCGCGCGCACCTCGTCGGACACGTCGTCGAACACCCACACACGCCCCGGCGCACTGACGCCGTCGAGGGGGCGCGTGCTCACGCGCAGGAACCGCGCGGGGGCGTCACCGCCCCCGGCGACCTCCCACATGACGCCCACCGCCTCCAGCCGCGGGTTGGCGGCAAGACCGGCCCGGATCTCACGCACCGCGACGTCGTTCACCACGCGGCGCTCCAGCGCCGCCAGCGCGCCCAGCAGCGCATCCACCGGCACCTCGCCCACGGGCACCCCCAGCAACTGGGCTGCCGCCGGGTTCACCGTGCCGATCGCACGTACGTCGTCGATGGTCGCGACTGCCTGGTCAAGCGCCCCCAGGGTGGCATCGGCGCGGGCCGATGCCAGCTCGAGGCGCACGATGCGCTCGTACTCCTGCGCGAGGGCCGCGATGTCGTCCAGGCGGGCGGCGCCGACCGCCACCGCGACGTCATCCGGGGCCGGGTGCTGGCACCACACCATCACCAGGGCCAGGTCGCCGCCGGCTCCGCGCCCCAGGGGCAGCGTGGCCACCGCCCGCGGCGTCTGCGCCAGCGACAGCCGCACGCTCGTGGGAATGAAGTATGGCGACCCCGCCGGGCCGAGCGGCCAGGGCTCGCCCTCGCGCAGCGTGCTCTCCCCGTTGGCGCACACCAGGGTGCCGGCCAGCGCACCCTCGGCCGCCACGCGCACGGCGGCCAGGTCGGCCTGCAGGTCGACGACCAGGCGCTGCAGTTCGCTATGCAGCCGCACAGGGCCCTCCCCCACCGGGATACCCCGGTGCACCCGGCCTCCCGTCACCATCTACTGATCGATCACGGGCCTCGGCGTAGTTCACGTGGCACCCCTCCTGCGATGGCCTCGTGCCGAACGTACACCCGCCACGCGAAGACATTCCGTTTCCGGGCAACCCCACCACGCATCACGCGCAGCGGAATCGCCAGAGTCGGGGAAAGGCCTGGCCGGGAGCCCTCGCGGTGCGTGCCGCGGGGCTCCCGGCGCAGCATCGCCGCTAGGGGATGTTGGCGCAGTCCGCGGCGGACGGCGCGTTGGCCAGGCACTCCTTCTTGGCCTCTGAGAGCCCGGCGCTCTCCTCGGCGCGGCCAACGGCCTCGCCCTCGGCCTGGCCCTGATTCTGGTTGTTGTTGTTCTGGCTCTGCTCCGTCACGGTGGTCTGCTCGGTGACGGTGGCCGCCTGCGTGGTGGCCGGGGTGGACGCGGGGGCCTGCTCCTCGATCACGGTCGTCGTGCCGCCCGAGGAGTCATCGCCTCCGAAGCACCCGCTGGTGCCGACGACGATGGCTCCCGCGGCAAGTGTTGCCGCGACCAGCCTGAGGCTGCGGTGCATGAGGGTTCCCTTCAGTGGAGTGGGTGAGCACGGCCACCGTACTCCCGCGTCGCCCCGGCGGACCCCCAGCGCTGCCATGGGCAACAATGTCGTCGCGGGCGCGTAGCTCAGTTGGTTAGAGCAGGGGACTCATAATCCCTGGGTCGCAGGTTCGAGTCCTGCCGCGCCCATTCGGAGATGCAGGCATTTCGCTTGCTCCTTGCTTGCGCGTTGTCATGAGGCCACGTGCGCGACACAGCGAGCCGCCTGGGAGGGAACTGTGGCGCGCTGGACGGCAGCCGATCCCGGCACGCGATAGGTTGGATCTCCCCGGACCGGAGTTGGTGCAATGCGCAGTCGGAACCTCCTCGCCCTCGCCGTCGGCTCAGTGGCGCTTGCAGCGCCAGCAGCCGCGAGCGCAGCCATGGCGTACATCACGACACCGCGCGACACCACGGTGCAGGGACAGGTGATGGTCGCGAACAACGACGGTTCCGGCGCGCGCGCCGTCGCCTCCGGGGAATTCGCTGTCATCTCGCCCGATGGCACGAAGGTGGCCTACCACGATTACGGCAATTTCAGCCAGCCCCCAGCCCCCAAGATCGGGGTGGTGGATGTCGCCACCGGCGAGCGCGTGCTGCTCACAGGCGTGGAATGCATTGGCGACCTCATCTGGGCGCCGAACTCTCAACTGATCGCGTGCCAGACGCAGTCGAGCAATGCCAAGGGGTACGGCGACGGCAGCGGCATCGGGCTCGTGTCCGTGCCTCCCAGCCTCGCCGGTCTGGGCGGCCTCGAGGTGAAGAACTACATCCCCGCCCGCGGCAACGCCGTCGATGCCAGCGTGGCCTTCTCGCCCGATTCCGCGAGCATCGCATTCGCCTGGCGGCGGCATTCGCAGGACGAGGTCGCCACCAGTTTGTACGTCGCACCTGTCGCAAACGCCGCTGCGCGCAGGCGGGTACTCACGCGAGCCACCACGCCCGTGTGGGGAGCACCCGGCATCGCCGCATCACGGCAGGCGACCGTGCGCTTTGCTCTCAGGACTGGCGGTAAGACATTCCCCATCGAGCGCGTCGTGCCCACGCAGCTGTGGACCGTGCAGCCTGACGGCACCCGGGCGCGGCGCGTTACGAACTTCGCATGGCGGGCGCAGGGATTCATCGGGGGGCTGCGCGCGGTGGCATGGTCGCCTGCAGG
This sequence comes from Bifidobacterium breve, assembly GCA_945873475.1. Lineage (GTDB taxonomy): Bacteria > Actinomycetota > Thermoleophilia > Miltoncostaeales > Miltoncostaeaceae > SYFI01. The sequence continues at coordinate 4,956 of CAMCDF010000111.1, forward strand.
CACCCACATCGTCGGCACAGCCGGCGAAGGTTCCGGCCGCCAGCAGAGCCTCGCCACCATCGGCGTTTCCACCGGCAGGGTGCGACTCCTGATGAGGAAGACCACCGTGAACCCGGTCACCTACTCGGCCGACGGCAGGCGCATACTCGTCACCACCGGATTCAGGGGCCGCCCGCAGAACATCCGGGTCGTCAACGTGAATGGCGGCGCACAGCAGACCCTCGTGGTGAACGCAGGCACGACATCGGTGAGCGCTGGCTGGAACG
>CAMCDF010000112.1 GCA_945873475.1 Bifidobacterium breve
ACGGGGGGTGGCTCGCCGCAACGGGAGCCGCCGGGGAGCCCCTCGTGCACATGGCATCCGCGCTGTGGGCCGATGGTGCTCCGACTTCCGAGGCGATCACCCACGCCTGGAACACGCTGCCGGCGCAGGCGACCTGCGAGGTGATCGACGACGCCGGCATCGGCGTCGCGTACTGGAACATCGCCGAGCGGCATGCCCTGGTCGGCGAGATGGGCCTGCGCGAGGTCCGATCGCTGCGGCTGCCGGGGTTCGACCCCGGGAGGTCGTACCTGCTCAGCATCGATCAGGGCGAGTCGCCGCGTGTGCTCCTGAGCGACCACCCGGCACTCCACGACGTGCTCGAGGCCTACGCCGCGCGGCTTCGCGCCCTCGGATTCCACGGGCCCGCCAATGAGCGCTCGGGCGACATCGAGATCGATGACCACGTACGTGCCGCCGTGGCCGTGGCCCTCCGGGAGGGTGGCAGCGATGTCGCGCAGGCCGCGGCTGGGGCGATCCGCGGCGGGCCCGATTCGCTGGCTGACTGGCTGGCCGAGAGCCCACCAGGCGCAGCTGTCGATGACATGACCCGCTACCTGCTCGGGGTGTGGGAATCAGATGACCATGCGAAGGCACTCTTCCCCAACCCGCTCGACGACCACGCCGGGCCCTTCCTCGACTGGGTGAGGTCTCACGGGGCCGCGGATGCCATGCCGTCGAGGTTCCGCCCATCCGTGGTTGCGCGCAGTGAACCTGCACCAATGGGCGCGGCCGACGAACCGCCTGAGCCGGGCGTGAACCTGGTGGGATTCCTGCGCGCGGGCTTCGGCATCGGGGAGGCCACACGGCTGTTCGCAGGCGCGCTCGCCGACGGCGATGTTCCGCATGCAGCCATTTCGCTGAACCACGGAGACCTCCAGGACATGGTCGAGGTGACGGGCGGTGCCGATGCGCCCCGCTTCGACACCAACCTCATATGCGTCAACGTCGATTGGCTCGACCTCGTAACCCGACGCCTGGGCAGCGACTTCCTGCGGTCGCGCTACACAATCGGTACGTGGTGGTGGGAGAGCAACGTGCTTCCCGAGAGACTCGCTCAGCGGATTCCCGCGTTCGATGAGCTGTGGGTGGGCAGCCACTTCATCGCCGATGCCCTGGGCTCATACGCACAGATACCCATCCGGGTCTTCCCCCTGCCCATCCCTGTGCCGCCCGAGGCACCAGAGCCAGACCGCCGGGAACTGGGGCTGCCCGAGGGCTTCCTGTTCATGTTCTCGTTCGACTTCAACAGCACCGTCGAGAGGAAGAACCCCGCAGGGGTGATCGAGGCCTTCACGCGGGCGTTCGCCCCGGGCGAGGGTCCGTCGCTGGTGATCAAGACGATCAACGGCCACCGCCACCTGCAGGAACTGGAAGAGCTGCGGGCACTTGCCGCGGGGCGCACCGACATCCTCATCGTCGACCGGTTCCTGCCGGCCGACGAGCGCGACGCCTGGGCCCGTGCGTGCGACTGCTACGTGTCGCTTCATCGCTGCGAGGGGTTCGGGCTGACCATGGCCGAGGCCATGGCGCTGGGCAAGCCCGTCATCGCCACGGGCTACTCGGCCAACCTCGACTTCATGGACCACGGCAACTCCCGCCTTGTGGGCTACGACGAGTGGGTGCTCACGAAGCCGAGTGGCCCGTACCCGGCGGGAACCCGTTGGGCGCAGCCGCACGTCGACGAAGCCGCGGCGCACATGAGGCAGCTCTACGAGAACCCCGACGACGCCCGCGAGCTCGGAGCCCGGGCACGCGAGCACATCCGCGCCACCCGCACCCAGGATGCTCTGGCACGCTTCGTGCAGGGCCGCCTTGAGGAGATCCGCATGACCGAGCGCCCGCCAAACGGGGAGGCCCGGGACGAACCGCTTCCCGGACCGCTGCAAGACGCCCACAACTACGACGGCGCGCGGCGCGCTGCCCCGCGAGGGGCCAAGGGCAGGGCAGTAGAGCGGCTGGTGAGGCCCTACTCCGCGCCCGCAGACGCCATGTTCGAGCGCATGCTCGCGAGCGACGCCTGGCTCTTCTCGCGACTGCGCGCAGCTGAGCGGCGCCTTGATGAGGTCGAGAGGGCCGCGGTGCGCCTCGACTCGGAGGCGCGCTCGGTGGAGCAGCGCGCACATGACGACCTCACGCGAGCCATGGACGGTCTCTCAGATCGCCTGTACCCGCCCCTCTATATGGATGAGCCCGGCGCCTTCGTGATCGCCGGCGACGACGGAAGCCCGGTGCTGGGCTACGCCGCGGGTGACGGTGGTGTGGCCTCGGCCGACACGTATGCCGACTTCGAGGATGTCTTCCGGGGACCCCCCGAGCGCCTGACCCCGGGGCTCACGCCGTACATCACCCTGCTCGACGGCCACGAGCCGATCCTTGACGTCGGGTGCGGCCGCGGCGAGATGCTCCGGCTCCTCGCCGGGGCGGGCCTGCAGGCATCCGGCGTGGACAGCGACGCCGGCATGGTCTCCCGCGCCCGCCAGGCGGGCCTGGACGTAACGGAGGGAGACGCCACCACGTATCTGTCGGACTCCGTTGCCGCCGCGTCACTGGGCGCGATCTTCAGTGCACAGGTGGTGGAGCACATCCCGTGGCCGGCGCTGTCCGACTTCCTCACCGCGTCGCATGCCGCACTGCGGCCCGGTGGCATCTTCATCGCCGAGACGGTCAACCCGCACTGCCTGCAAGCCCTCAAGGCATTCTGGCTTGACCCAACGCATCAGCACCCGCTGTTCCCCGAGGCCATGCTCGTGTTCTGCCGCCAGGCCGGGTTCTCCCGTGCCTGGATCCGCTTCACCGCGCACGGCGGGTCGCTCGAGGACCAGCGGCGGACGTCGGACAGTTACGCGGTGATCGCGACGAGGGCGCACTGACAGGCGCGCCACAGCCACCCCCGCCCGGCGGCGGGGGGCGTCGTCGCCTTCACGAGGCCGCGTGGCTCGTCGGAGCCGTCGTGGCATCGCTGATCGCGATCTCGTGGGCCCTGCGCCTATGGGATGCGCCGCTTCGCGTACCCCTCAGCCCGGGAGGCGACACCCTCCCGGTGCTTGCGGGCATCAAGTCGTTCCTTGAAAACGGCTGGTACCTCACCAATCCCGACCTCGGCGCGCCGTTCGGGCAATCCCTCTACGACTTCGCCGGGTTCTCCGGGGACGTAGTGCAATGGATGGCCATCGGATTGCTGGGACTGGTCATCCACGACCCGGCCCTGCTGATGAACATCTACTTCATCCTGGGATACGCGTTCATCACCGCTGCGTCATTCCTGGTGCTGCGCAGCGTCGGCGCGTCGCGCCCGGCGTCGTTCACGGTGAGCGTGCTCTTCTCGATGCTGCCGTACCACCTGGCACACGGCGAAGGCCACCTCATGCTGTCCAACTACGTGGCTGCTCCCGCAGCCTGCTGGCTGGTGGTTCGCGTGGCGCGGGGGCTTCCTCTGCTCACCCGGAGCGGCACCGGCTGGCGGGGGTGGATCACCGCCACCAACGGTGGCACGGCTGCCGCGGTGGTGGTGACCGGCGCGACCAGCCTGTACTACGCCGTGTTCACCATCATGCTCGTGGCGGTGGCAACGGCGGCGCGTGCCATCGCCGTCCGCGCCTGGCGCTCACTCGTGCCCGGGGCGCTCGCGCTGGCCTCGGTGGGCGGCATGCTCATCCTCAGCATCCTGCCCGGTCTGATCTACCAGTGGATCAACGGCCCCAACACCGAACAGGCCGTGCGCACGCCGATCGAGAGCGACTACTACTCGATGTCGCTCGCGCGCCTGCTGCTGTCGTACAGCGGCCACAGGATCGAGGCCCTGAGCGACATTGGCAACTCGTTCGCCGCCAACTCGATATGGATCAGCGAGGGAGACGCCGGCCTGGGAAGCGCCCTGGGGGCGACCCTGGTGGGCATGGGGATAGCCATCCTCGTCTTCACAGTGCGCGGCCGATGGCCGGTGTCGGAGCGCGCATCGATGTGCCGGGTGGCCATCATGGGGGCGATCACGGCGTTCCTCATCGGCACATTCGGCGGCGTGGGAAGCATCATCGCGCAGTTGGTGTCGCCGCAGATCCGCGCGTGGACTCGCATCACCCCATTCCTGGCCTTCTTCTGCGCAATCGTGCTGGCGCTGGCAATCGACTGGTTGCGTGAGCGCCCTCGCGATCGGCGCTGGGGGCCGGCGTTCGGCATCGCCCTGCCCGCGGTCATCCTGATCGGCGGTGTCCTCGACCAGACATCACCGACGAACATCCCCGACTACCGAGCCAGCGCAGCCATCTGGAACTCCCAAGCGGCGTTCGTCGGGCGCATCGAGCGTGTGATGCCTCCCAACGCGATGATCCTTCAGCTCCCGCTGCATGGGTTCCCCGAGGCCGGCCCAAAGGAGCGCATGGCCGACTACGACCACCTGATCGGGTATGCGCACTCCACGGACCTGCGCTGGAGCTTCGGTGCACTCAACGGGCGCCCAGAGGCCTGGTCGGTGGCCGTGGCCGACATGCCGCTGAGGAAGCTGGTCCGGGGAGCCGCCGCGGCCGGATTCGCCGGGGTGTGGATTGATCGCGCCGGGTACACGGACGACGGCGCCGAGGCCATCGCGGCCGTGAGATCGCTCACCGGCCCGGCGCCCTTCCTTCAGTCCGAGGGTGGTCGGCTCGTGTTCATGGATATACGTCCGTTGCAACGCACGCTTGACCGCACCCTCACGCCAGCGGAGCGCCGGACGCTGGCAGAGCAGGTGGTCACCCCCACCACCGTGGCCTATGGCGAGGGCTTCTACGGGGAGGAGCAGGCGGGCGGGCGCACCTGGCGATGGGCAGACCGCACCGCGGTGCTGAGTATCGACAACCGATCGGGGAAGCCCGCGACCGTCCGCTGGACCGCGTTGCTGAGCGGAACACCCGGTGCGATCGTGCGCGTCTCGGCGCAAGGCCGCACGCTGTTCTCACGTCGCCTGGTCGGGGGGTCGGCGCCGATGGACATCCGAATCCCTGCTCCACCTGGGGTCAGCGAGGTGAGGGTGACCTCGACGGGACAGCGCGTCGTGGCTGCAAATGACCAGCGCAATCTGTACCTGCAGGTTCTGGACCCAAGGATTGATCCATACCCGGACGGACCCTGAGGGCAATTGGGGGCCTACGCCGGGCCCTGAGGACCTGGTACGAGAGCGCTGAGAACCGTCAGGTTCGACGCTGCCGTG
>CAMCDF010000113.1 GCA_945873475.1 Bifidobacterium breve
TGCCTGGTCATCGGCGTCGTGCTGCTGGGCATCCGCCTGCTGTTCCGCGTGGGGGTGCGGCTGGCCAAGGTGCTGGTGGTGGTGGGCATCGTGATGCTGGTGGTGGCCACGTTGCTCGGCATGATCGGACCCCTCACGGCCTAGTCTTCGGGTCGATGGCCCGCGAGTACCACGATCCCACCACCGAGGCCGATGTGGCCGAGGTGTACGAGCAGCAGGCACGGCTCACGCGCAAGGTGGGCCGCGGGTTGCTGGTGTTCATGATCGTGTGGCTGCCGGCCCTGCTCATCGTTCCGGGCGTGTTCAAGACCGGCGCGATCGTGTCGCTGTTCATATCGACCATCGCCGCCGTGGCGGTGATGGTGATCCTCGAGCACTACTGGCTGGCCCCGAGGGCGCGGGAGCGCGACCGGTACGGGTACCGCCCCCCGCCCCCACCCGAGTACCAGTCGAGGGTCGGGCGGTTCCTGCGAGCCGTACGGGACCAGGTCCAGAAATAGCTGCGATACGCTCTCAGCGTGCAAGTGTCCGCTGAGAGCGAACAGTCGATCGGATCAATCCTCGGGGATGCGCTGCGCGCCCGTCGCGAGGACTCCGGGCTGTCGCTCCGCGCGGCCGCCGAGCGTGCCGGCATGAGCCCGGCACATCTCTCGGAGGTCGAACGCGGGCTCAAGGAGCCGTCCTTCGGGGCGCTCGCACGCATCGCCGATGCGATCGGCGTGGAGGCGGGCGAGGTCTTCCTGGACCTGGCCATCGCGCTTGGCGCGGCTCCTCCACGTCCCGCCCGGCGGCCGCTGGGGTTCGCGCCCGACCCACTCGACGAGGTCGAGTGGGCGGCCGGCCGCCTGCACCCGGACGACCTCAGGGCCCTCGCGGCCTTCGGGGCCTTCCTCGCATCGCAGAGTCCCACAACAGACCAAGGAGTCACCACCGCATGAGCCCGCTCATCCCGATGGTCATCGAGCAAACCGCCCGCGGCGAGCGCTCGTTCGACATCTACTCGCGCCTGCTCAACGAGCGCATCATCTTCCTGGGCACCCCGGTTGACGACCAGATCGCGAACCTGATCGTCGCGCAGCTGCTTCACCTCGAGAGCGAGGACCCCGACAAGGACATCTCGCTCTACATCAACTCGCCGGGTGGCTCGGTGTACGCCGGCCTTGCCATCTACGACACCATGAACTTCATCAAGCCCGACGTGCAGACGATCTGCTGCGGCATCGCGATGAGCATGGGCGCCCTGCTGCTGGCGGGTGGCGCGGCCGGCAAGCGCATGGCGCTTCCCAACAGCCGAATCCTCATCCACCAGGTGCTGTCGGGCTTCTCGGGCCAGGCGACCGACATCGAGATCCACGCGCGCGAGACCTTGAACCTGCGTGCGCGCCTCGACCAGATCCTTGCCCAGCACACCGGCAAGACCGAGGAGCAGATCCACACCGACTCCGAGCGCGACCGCTTCTTCACGGCCGCCGAGGCCGCCGAGTACGGACTCGTCGACCGCGTGATCGAGAGCCACTGACCCGAGGGGAGCAGGCCCTGCCCGGGGACGGACCCCGGGCAGGGCCTGCTCCCGCGGTTCGGGCCTCGTTTCGCCCGCGGCGGGCATAGGCTCCCCGGCCGTGGGAGACGTCGCCGCCATCCGGGCCCAGGGCCTGGGCAAGTCATACGGGTCCGGGGCAATGGCCCTGGAGGGCGTTGACCTCGAGGTGGCGCAGGGCGAGCGCATCGGATTCCTGGGGCCCAACGGCGCCGGCAAGACCACCTTCATCCGCTGCGCGCTGGGCATCCTGCGGCCCACCGAGGGGTCGGTGGCCATCCTGGGCCACGACCTGGCGACAGACCGCATGGCCGCGCTGGCCCAGGTGGGCTACGTGCCGGGCGACCTCGGGATGATCCGCGCGGTGTCCGGACGACGCATGCTCGATGCCCTCGCGCGGCTGCACCCGCGCCCGCCGGTGCTGCAGCAGCGCCTGCTCGACGCCCTCGAGCTCGACGGCGCAGCGCTTGCCAAGCGCATTCGTGACTACTCCACCGGCATGCGCCAGAAGCTCGGCCTGGTTGCCGCGCTGCAGCACGACCCGCCGGTGATCATCCTCGACGAGCCCAGCTCGGGGCTGGACCCCGTGATGCAGGCGCGGCTGCTCGAGATGCTCGATGAGCGGGCCCGGGAGGGCCGCACGGTGTTCTTCTCGAGCCACGTGCTGGGAGAGGTCGATGAGCTGTGCGACCGCGTGGCCATGGTGCGTGGCGGCCGCCTGCTGCTGGTGCGTGATGTCGACGAGCTGCGGCGCGCACGGGTGCGCACGGTCGAGGTGCTGTTCGACCGCGACGTCGACCCTTCCGTGTACGCGGTGGACGGCATGGGCGAGGTGCGCGTGGAGGGCCACGTGCACCACTTCACGGTGTCGGGAGATCCCGGGGCGCTGCTGTCGCGCATCGGCGCGCTCTCGCCCCGCGACATCACCATCGAGGCCGCGCGCCTCGAGGATGTCTTTCGCGCCCTCTACCTGGAGGACGCCGACTGATGGGCGTGGTGCTGTCGCTCGCGCTGCGCAGGTCGGCCCGGCGCACGGTGCTGCTGGGCATCGCCCTGGGTGCGTTCCTGTTCCTGGTCGGCCTGTCGTACTCGTCGGTGGACGAGAACCAGATACGCAGCCTGGTGGAGTCGCTGCCCCCGGCGATACAGGCATTCGTCAAGGGTTCCGACATCGCGAGCCCCGCCGGCTATCTGGGGTCCACATTCATCCACCCCATCACGCTGTCGATAATGGCCGCCACGGCCATCGCCGCCGGTGCCGCACCCGCGCGCGACGTGGAGACCGGGGTGGCCGAGCTCATGCTGTCGCGACCGCTCACGCGCACCGCCTGGCTGGGCGCCGAGATGATCGCCATGGTCATCCAGCTGGTGGTCGTGGCCCTGCTGGGCTTCGCCGGGGCGCTCATCGCCGTCACCACCGTGGACGCCCTTGCGCCCATCGCCGTTGGCAACCTGGTGCTCACGGCGATCCCCCTGCTGCTGCTGTTCATCGGCATCGGGGCCGTCACCATGCTGGCCGGGGCGTTCTCGCGCACCGGCACCCGCGCGATCGGCTGGGGAACGGCGTTCGCGCTGGTGGCCTACGCCCTCGACTACCTGGCGCAGGTGTGGGGCGTGGCCGAGCCGCTTGGGCCGCTGTCGGTGATGCACTGGTACCGCCCGGCGACCATCCTCGGCGGGGGAACCGTGCCGGGGTCGACCTGGGCCGTGCTGGTGGGCGTGGCCGTGGTGGCCGGTGCTGCCGCCCTGGCGGTCACCTCACGGCGCGAAGTCGCGCCGTGAGGTGACGCCCGGCTGGCGGGCTACGACCCGGGGCGCAGGTTGCCCTTGGGCGGGTTCGTCTTCACCAGGCCCTGGAACGACCGGTACGACGGCTTCTGGCCACCGGCGTCGAACGTGATGCCGCCCGGCCAGTTCACGTTGTCGACGTACTGGAACCAGATGACCACCGGCACGCGCGGGCTCTTCACGAAGGGCACCTTGAAGATGTCCTTCATGTAGGTGGCCTGCTGCGCGAGGGTGAAGGCCACCTTGCGGTACGGGGTCCTGGCCGTCGTGTACGAGGCCTCGGTGATGTAGATCTTCTTCGACTTGCCGCCGGGCAGCTTGTTGACCTCGGCCACGACCTCATCGAGGGTGTCCCACGCCGGGAAGATGGTGGTCTTCTTGAGCGGCGGCACTGCCGGGTAGATGTGCTGCGAGTACTGGCTGCCGGCCTTCAGGCCGTACTTCTTCAGGTCCTTGACCCAGTCGAGCGTGCCGCGGCCGCTCTGGTCGGACTTGCCCTTGGGGCCGGTGACACCCGTGATGGGCACCGCGCGCGGGTTGGCGGCCTTGATGGCCGGCACGGCGAGGTTGGCCATCTTCACGTACTTGGGCGACGAGGCCACCTTCTTGCCCGAGTACTGCGGGTACAGGTAGATCTGCAGGTTGGGCTCGTTCCAGATCTCGTAGAACTTCACGTTGCAGGTGCCCTGACCCGGGATCTGCGTGACGCCGTTGTAGCGGGTGGCCAGCGCCGACATGAAGTCGGCGTAGTCCTGCGGGTTGGTGGGCGCCTTGGAGTTCCAGACCACGCCCTTCACGCCGAGCTTGCCGCCCGTGGCCCAGCCCGGGGCGTTCCACGTGGTGACGATGGGCTGGATGCCCGCCTTGATCGTGCCGCACAGCGCGGCGTCGGCCCATGCCCAGTTGTACGCCGGGTCGAGGTGGTCGGTGGCGTTCGCCGGACGCGTGGGCGCCGCGGTGGCCCAGAAGAGGTCGATGCGCAGCACCTGCGTGCCCGTGGCCTTCACCAGCGCGATGCGGCCGGGGATGTCCTGGGGCTGGCTGGCGGCCATGCGGTCGTCCTGCAGGCCGATGGCGGCGCCCATACCCATGGCGGGCAGCGCCGCGCCTGCGGCAAGGGCGGCGGCGGTGGCGAGCATCTTCGGGGTGGTCACTCTCACGTTGCTACTCCGGGTATGGGTCGGGGTACGCGCCGAGGCTAGCAATGGCCATCGGCGGTCCCCGCGCGATGGTTCCGGCGTGTCAGGGGCTGCGGCGATCGGCGAAGAACGAGCGCATGAGATCGGCGGCCTCCACGGCCAGCACGCCTCCCTGCACGGGGATCCTCGTGGGAAGCCCCGGGTCGCGGAACAGGTCGACGGCGCTGCCCGCGGCCCCCGACACCGGCTCGGGCGCTGCGTAGACCACCCGCTCGGGGCGCGCCTGCAGGATTGCCCCGGCGCACATGGGGCAGGGCTCGAGGGTCACGTACAGGGTGGCGCCCACCAGTCGCCAGCCCCCCAGGCCGATGGCGGCGTCGCGGATGGCCAGCACCTCGGCATGCGCCGTGGGGTCCTGCCGCAGCTCGCGCTCGTTGCGCGCGGCCGCGATGACCTCGCCGTCGCGCACCACCACGCAGCCCACGGGCACGTCGCCGTGGGCCGGGGCACGTCGTGCCTCATCAAGCGCGCGCCTCATCCAGCGCTCGTCATCTGCCGCGCTCATGGTCCACTCCTCCCCGCCGCCCGGATCGGCGCCCCCGACGCATCGAAGGCCACCGCGTACCTGAGCGAGAGGATGCCCGGATCGGCCGCGATGGAGTCGGCGGCGGCGCGCGCGGCGGCGGCGTCGATACCGGCAACCGCGAATAGCGCGCCGTC
>CAMCDF010000114.1 GCA_945873475.1 Bifidobacterium breve
TGGATGCCCCAGATGGCCGCCGGGATGACCGTGACGTCGTCGGGCAGCCCCAGCGACGCCGCGCCCGGGTACGGGTTGCGCAGCAGCTCATCGCGCGACCGCGTGCCCTCGGGGAAGATGATGACGCACTCGCCCCGGGCCAGCAGCCCCTTGGCGATGCGCATGGCCGTGCGGTCGGCCCCTCCCCTCCTGATCGGAAAGGCCCCGAGCGTGCCGATGAGCACGCGCTGGGCCCTGCTGGCGAACAGCTCGGACTTGGCCATGTAGAACGACTTGCGCGGGATGGCCGACCACCCGACCAGGAACGGGTCGTTGTTGGTCATGTGGTTCGACACGATGAGCACGCCGCCGCGCCGGGGGATGTGTTCCTTCCCGCGCACCTTCCCGGCCCGGTACCACGCGCGGAAGTACACCGAGCACAGGTTGCGGCCGATCCACCACCACCACGACGTGATGCGGACGTCGTCGGCCGACTCAGGTGCCCCCAGGCGGTCGCGCTTCGCAGGCTGGTCGGTCATGCCGTCACCTCGCGGGCCATGCCGGCGATGCGGGCCACCACGGCGTCGATGCCGATGCCCGTGGTGTCGACCACCGTGGCGCCGTCTGCCACCACCAGGGGGCTGGCCGCGCGGGATGAATCGGCGTGGTCGCGCCGCTCGACGTCGTCGCGGATGGCACGCAGGTCGACCACCTCGCCGCGCGCCACGAGCTCAGCGTGACGCCGGCGCGCGCGCTCGTCGACAGACGCGGTGAGGAACACCTTCACCTCGGCACCCGGGAACACCACGCTGCCGATGTCGCGGCCGTCGCACACCCAGTCGCCGCGCTCCATCACCTGGCGCTGGCGCGCGACCATCTCGTGGCGCACATCGGGATGCGCCGCCACCTCGGACACCGCGCCGGTCACATCTGCCTCGCGAATCGCGGTGGTGACGTCGTCGCCCCGGATGATCACCCGCACGCCGGCGGGCCCGTTCTCGAGGTGCACGGGGTGCTCGCGGGCCAGTTCCGCCAGCGCGGGGCCGTCACCCGTGGGCACGCCTGTGCGCAGCGCCACCAGCGTGAGCGCGCGGTACATGGCGCCGGTGTCGAGGTAGCCGATGCCCAGGGCCTGCGCCACTGCCCGCGCCACAGTGCTCTTCCCCGCCCCTGCGGGGCCGTCGATGGCGACGATCACGCTGTCACCGCGCCCAGCGACACCAGGTCGTCGGTGAAGCCCGGGTACGACACCGCCGCGGCCTCCATGCCGTGCACGGTGACCCCCGACTGGCTGGCGATTCCGGCCAGCGCGCCCAGCATCGCGAGGCGGTGGTCGCCGTGCGAGTGCACTTCTCCCCCGCCTATCGACATCTGGCCGCGCACGACGAAGCCGTCGTCCAGTTCCTCGGCGTCGGCTCCCACGGCCCGCAGCAGTTCGACCACCGTGCGGATGCGGTCGCTCTCCTTCACGCGCAGCTCACCCGCCCCCCTCACCACCGTGGTACCCGCGGCCAGGGCACCGAGCAGGCCGATGAGGGGGATCTCATCGACCATCGAGGGCACCTCGTCGGCCGTGACCTCCGTGGCGTGCAGCATCGACGTGCGGCGTGCCAGCACGTCGCCCGCGGGCTCGCCCGCGACATCCGGCCCGAGCTCCACCTGAACGTCTGCCCCCATGCGCTGCAGCACGGCCAGCAGGCCCGTGCGCCCGGGGTTCAGGTTGACGCCGGTCACGCGCACGCCCGGATCGCCCCGCAGCACGCCGGCGACGATTGCGAAGGCCGCCGACGAGAAGTCGCCCGGCACGCGCACGTCGGGCAGCGCGAGCCCCTGCACCGGCCCGGCCACGCCCACCATGCCATCGCGCTCCAGCACGTCCACCCCCGCGGCGCGCAGCATGCGCTCGGTGTGGTCGCGCGACGGCACGGGCTCGCGCACCCAGGTCTCGCCGGTGGCGTTGAGGCCCGCCAGCAGCACGCAGCTCTTCACCTGGGCGCTCGCCATGGGAAGCTCGTGCACCATCCCGTGCAAGGGCAGCCCCGGGCGCACCGCAAGCGGCGGGGTGCCACCCTCGGCGGGCACCACGGCGGCGCCCATGGCCACGAGCGGGTCGGCGATGCGCGCCATGGGCCTGCTGCGCAGGGAGTCGTCGCCATCGAGCACCGTGACCTCGCCGGGCGGCTGGCCCACGATGATTCCCGACACCAGGCGCATGAGCGTGCCGGCGTTCATGCAGTCGATGACCGGCGGCGGGGTGAGCCCGCGCACGCCCCGGCCCGTCACCACCACCCTCCCCGACCTGATGTCACCATCCACGCCCGCGCCCATCAGCCTGACCGCACCGAGCGTGGCCTCGGTGTCCTCGGACACCAGGGGGTTGTCCACCACGACCGCACGGTCGGAGATGGCCCCGAGCAGGAAGGCCCTGTGGGTTATCGACTTGTCCGGGGGCACGGCGACCGTGCCCGCGACGGCGCTGGCCGGGCGGAAGGTGAGGCTGGTCATCGGGGCGGAATCCTAGGGGTCCGGCGAGGGCGCTACCCTCGGCCGCCCGTGAGCGCCATGCCGCACCTTCCCGTAGACCCGGTGGCCGACCTGGCCCACGTGGTCGCGCGGGCCGAGTCGGGCGGGCATCTGGAGCCCGACGACGCCGCAACGGCCGACCGGTTGCTGCAGGTGCTGCGCGACGACTGGCGCGACCTGAATGGCGAGCCGCGGGCCGCCCTGGGGCGCATCGCCGCGCCCCTGCGGGCCCGGCGCGACGCGCTGGACGCCCCGGTGCAGCCCCGCGGCGGGCAGCCGCGCCCCCTGCGCGACGTGCTGGCGCAGATGGGCGTCACCGCCCTGCGCCCCGGTCAGGACCGGCCCATACTCGCGGCGCTGGCAGGGGCCGACTCGCTGGTGGTCATGCCCACCGGGTCGGGCAAGTCGCTGTGCTTCCAGGCTCCCGCCTTCGCATCCGGCGGCCTGACGGTGGTGGTGAGCCCCCTCATCGCGCTCATCCAGGACCAGCACGACCGCCTGGCGGCGGCGGGCCTGCCCGTTGCCATGGTGACCAGCCTGCAGTCGGGGCGCGAAATGCACGACGCCATCGCGCGCATCGAGCGGCGGGATGTGCGCCTGGTGCTGTGCGCGCCCGAGCGCTTCGCGCACGAGGCCTTCACGCGGGCGGTGCAGGCGAACCCCGTTGACCTGCTGGCCATCGACGAGGCCCACTGCGTGTCGGACTGGGGCCACGACTTCCGCCCCGAGTACCTGCAGTTGGCGCGCCTGCGGCAGGTGCTGGCGCCGCGTTCGATCATGGCCCTTACCGCCACCGCCACCCCTGAGGTGTCCGACGAGATCATCCGGCGCCTCGACCTGCGCGACCCGGTGACGGTGCGCACCGGGTTCGACCGCCCCAACCTGTCGTTCGACGTCGTGAGGCTGGACGGCCGCGGCGCGGTAGCCCGCAAGTGGGCCATGCTCGAGGCCGGCCTCTCGGCGCCCGGGGGCACGCCGGCAATCGTGTACTGCGGAACACGCAAGGCCACCGAGGAGGTGGCCGAGGGCCTGGCGGCCCGCGGATTCCAGGCCGTGGGCTACCACGCGGGCATGCCCGATGACGAGCGCATGAGCAGCCAGGATGCCTTCATGTCGGGCAGGGCCGACGTCATCGCCGCCACCAACGCGTTCGGCATGGGAATCGACAGGTCCGACGTGCGCGGCGTCTGGCACTGGTCGATCCCCACATCGCTCGAGGGCTACTACCAGGAGGCCGGCCGCGCGGGGCGCGACGGCCTGCCCGGGCGCGCGGTGCTGCTGGCCATGCGGGCCGACCTGGGCCGGCTCATCCGGTTCGCCAACCAGCACCACGGCGATGGCGTGGATTCGCGCACCGCCCGTGACAGGGCCTGGAGCGCCTACAGGGCCATCAATGCGTACATCGAGGATCCGGCATGCCGCCGCACGGCGATACTGGCGCACTTCGGCGACCCCGCCGCCGGGGCGCCGCAGGGGCGCTGCTGCGACGTGTGCGACCCCATGCCCGACGAGCTGGTGGCGGTGTCCAGCAGCCCGGCCAGGCGGTCAGCCGCACCCACCCCCGTCGACGACATCGAGATGGCACCCGACGACGAGGCCCTGTTCGCGCGCCTGCGTGAGTGGCGGCAGGGCCGGGCCGACGGCAAGCCCGCCTACACGGTGTGCGCCGATGCCGCGCTGAAGGTGATCGCCGTTCGCAGGCCGATGTCGGAGTCTGCGCTGCTCGATGTGAAGGGCGTGGGCCCCGCGTTCGTGGAGCGCCACTCGGCCAGCCTGTTCGACGTGCTGCAGCAGGCCGCATGACGGCCTTCGAGGTGCGCGAGGGCGGGGTGACGCTTCACGGGGACGACGACGGCGATGGCCCGCCCGTGCTGCTGCTGCACGGGCTCTCGGCCACCCGCCGGTACGTGCTGCACGGATCCAACGCGCTGCAGCGCGACGGCTTTCGCGTGATCGCCTACGACTCGCGGGGGCACGGGCAGTCCACCCCCGCGGCGTCCCCCGCCGACTACCGCTACGACCAGCTGGTGACCGATGCCGTGGCCGTGCTGGATGACCGCGGGGTCGATCGTGCGGCCGTCATCGGCATGTCAATGGGGGCCGCGGTGGGCGCGGCACTGGCGCTTTCGCACCCGCAGCGGGTGCGCGCGCTGGTGGCCATAACGCCGGCGCACCTGGGAACCCCCACGCGCGACCCGGATCGCTGGGCGCGTCTGGCCGAGGGCCTTGAGACCGGCGGACCCGAGGGGTTCGTGCAGGCCTACGGCGATCCGGGTGTCGACCAGAAGAGCCTCGACCTCATCCGCACGGTCATGCGCCAGCGCATGGCGCGGCACGAGAACCCGGTGGCCGTCGCCCACGCGCTGCGCGCCACCCCGATGGGCGCCGCCTTCGACAGCGAACAGGCCCTTTCGGGCATCGCCTGCCCCACGCTGGTCATAGGCAGCCGCGACCGGCTCGACCCCGAGCATCCCCTCCTCATCGCCGAGCGCTGGGCCGAACTCATCCCGGGGGCGAAGTTCATGGTCGAGGACGCCAGCCAGAGCCCGCTGGCCTGGCGAGGCGGATCGCTCAGCCGCGAGATCGC
>CAMCDF010000115.1 GCA_945873475.1 Bifidobacterium breve
AGCATGGAGAACCGCGCCCGCCTGGCCGAGGTCATGAGGTCTGACGACCCCGACCTGGCAGAGGCAAACCTGCTCATCGCGGCCGAGGGGCGCCCGGGGGTCGATCCCTCGCGCTGGCTGGCCGAGGTCGATCGCCTGGCCGATCTTGCGGGCCCCGACGATGCCCAGGCCGTCTTCGATCTGCTGCGCGCGGAGGGGTACTCGGGCGACGCGCGCACCTACGACGACCCGCGCAATTCATTCCTCGACCAGGTGATGCGCCGCAGGCGCGGGCTGCCCATCGCCCTGTCGGCACTGGCCATCTCGGTCGGCCGGCGCACGGGGGCGCAGATCGTGGGGGTGGGGATGCCCGGCCACTACATCGTGGCCGACTTATCGGCCGGGCGCGTTCGCTACGTCGATCCGTTCCATGGCTGGGTCACCCGCACGGTCGACGAGCTCGCGGGCATCGTGCACGACTCCGCGGGCACCGACCTCGAGCCCGGTCACCTTGCCCCGGTCTCGGCCCAGGTCACCGTCACCCGCATGCTGCTGAACCTGGAGGGCTCGTACCGACGTCGTGGCCGCCCCGACGACGTGCTGTGGTGCTGCGAGCTGCTGGCCCTCATCGACCCCGAGGACCCTGCCCCGCGAGTACGGATGGCCGAGGTGCTGGTCGAACTCGGCCGCCCCGACGAGGCCGAGGCCCTGCTGGGCTCGCTCCTCACGACGACCCCGCCATCCCTGGCGCTGCGCGTGGCGGAGACGGTGCTCGACGAGATCCGCGCCGCCCGCCTGAACTAGAGGAGCTCCCAAACCCCGGTGCCTGGCACTTAACTGGGCGGCTGCTCGGTTAAGTGCCTGGCACCGGGGCGGGTAGTTGCTCCAGCAGCGCCTCCAGCAGCCTGCGGCCCACTGCCTCATCGTGTCCCAGAAGGGGCCAGAGCCGTTGCGGCCGCAGGCATGGTTCAGGTTCGCGTAGTCCAATTAGGGCACCGCAACTGCTCCACGGCCAGTCGTAAGGAGTGGCGCAGAGTCCTGCTGTGACCGGGTTCACCTCGACGTACCGGACCACCGCGGCGATTTGGCGGTCATCGAGTACCGGCACGGCCCGGAATCGTCCGCCGAAGACGTGACCGGTGGTCCCGTGTCGGCGGTTGAAGCGACGCGCGTAGGTGCCGGTGAGATCGCGCATGCCCTTCGACACCATCGCTATGTCGGCCTCCACGAGGAGGTGGAAGTGATTCGGCATGAGGCAGTAGCTCAGCAGTGACCATCCGTGATGCCGACCAACCGATGCCAGTTGGGTTAGGAAGCCCTGAAAGTCCGCGTCATCCAGGAAGATGTCGCGGCGCCCGTTGCCCCTGTTCATAACGTGATGCATCCCCGCAGGTGTGGCCCCTCGATTCATGCGTCCCATGCCCCGAGCGAAGCGCGCCCGGGGGCCAGCGAAAAGTGGGCATGCGGTAATCGTGACGCGGCGTGCCGACTCGTGACGCGATCTGCGATCTCCGGCGGACCGCCGTGCCTGACACGCGAGGCGCCCGCCCTCGGTTAAGTGCCTGGCACCGGGGTTCGGGGCAGGAACGACGAGGGGCGCCCGGTGGGCGCCCCTCGGAACTTCCTATGCGGCTCGGCTCAGCCGCGTGAGGACAGGAACTCCTGCACCATCTTCTCGCCGGCCTCGTGGCCCTGCTCGAAGTAGGCGCGGTTGATCTCCTTGAAGGCCTCCCACTGGGCGGGGACGTCGTCCTCGGCCATCGTGGCGTCGACCGGGCAGGCCTCGACGCAGGCGTCGCAGTCGATGCACTCGGACGGGTCGATGTAGAGCATCGTGGCCGTGTCCGCATTCTCCTCGCCCGGCGCGGGGTGGATGCAGTCGACCGGGCACACGTCCGCGCAGGAAGTGTCCTTGGTGCCGATGCAGGGCTCGGTGATGACGTAGGCCAACGGAGACTCCTCAGGCGATCGCTTCGCGGGCGCGGACGCGCCCACCGAACGACGGGAACTCTACCCGGCGGCGAGGGGGATGGTGCCCGTGGTCGGGATGCCCACCGATTCGCCCACCACGCGGGCGATTTCCGCCAGCGCCTGCCCCGCGGGGCTGTCCGGCCTGGCGGCCACCACGGGCAGCCCGTCATCCCCCGCACGGGCGACGTCGGACTCCAGCGGAACCTGCCCGAGCAGCGGCACGCCGAGGTCGGCCGCAAGCGCCGCGCCCGCGCCGCCCGAGAACACCTCGTAACGCTGGCCGGTGTCGGGAGCCACGAACCACGACATGTTCTCGACCACCCCGATCACCGGCAGCTCGACCCGGTCGGCCATCGCCGCCGCACGGCGCGCCACCCGCTGCGCCGTGAGCTGCGGCGTGGTGACCACCAGCACGTGCGCGGCCGGCAGCAGCTGCGCCAGCGACAGCGAAACGTCGCCGGTGCCCGGCGGGAGGTCCACGAGCAGCACGTCGGGCTCGTCCCAGAACACCTCGGTCACGAATGAGGTGAGCGCCTTGTGCAGCATCGGCCCGCGCCAGATGACCGGGTTGTCGTCGGCCGTCATGAAGCCGATGGACATCAGGCGCACCCCGTGGCTCTCGACCGGGATGATGAGGTCATCGAGCATCACCGGCTGCTGGGTGGCACCCATCATGCGGGGGATCGAGTAGCCGTACACGTCGGCGTCGAGCAACCCCACGGAGTGACCGCGCGCGGCCAGCGCCACGGCCAGGTTGCACGTGATGCTCGACTTGCCCACGCCGCCCTTGCCCGACGCAACGAGGATCACCTTCGTGCGTGACTCGGCCGTGAAGGGGCTGTCCTTCCTCGGGCCTCCGATGATCGACTCGCGCACCCCGGCGCGCTCCTCGTCGGTCATGGTGTCGAGCCCCACCTGAACACCCTCGACCCCCGGAAGCACCGCCACGGCCTCGCTCACCCGGCGCTGGATCTCGGCCTTCAGCGGGCAGCCGGCCACCGTCAGCTTGATCGTGATGGCCACGCGCGACCCCTCGACCTCCACAGACCCCACCATGCCGAGGGCGACGATGCTGCGGTGCAGTTCGGGGTCGAGCACCTGGTCGAGGGCTGCGATGACGTGTTCTCGGGTTATGGGGTCTGTCAATTGATCCTCTTGATTCACACTGGCGCCGGCACTCTGCTGCCGATCACCGTCTACGCCGTGGCACGGGCTCGTGCCGGTTCCACCCCTTCGGGGCGCCCTACATGAACATCCGCGCGTACGGCTCGGCCTGGGCGAGGGTGACGCCCCAGCGGTCGTGCCCGGGATAGATCACCGTGTCACCGGGAAGCTCGTCGAAGATCCGCGCCAGCGACCGGACCATGTCGTCGTGGTTGCTGCCCGGGAAGTCGGTGCGCCCGATTCCCATGGCGAAGATGAGATCGCCCACCAGCGCCTGGCCGCTGTCGGCGTTGTAGGCCACCTGCAGGCCGGGGGAGTGCCCGGGCGTGGCGATCATCTGGAACACCAGGTCGCCGCAGGTGATGGTGTCGCCGTCCTCCAGGATGGCCGCGGGCGTCACGCCCGGCGTGGGCGGGGGATTGCCGAAGAGCGCCGGGTTGAAGGGCGCGGGCGCCGCCAGCCAGCCCTCATCTCCGCGACCCACCCACACGGGGATTCCCTGGGAATCCCACACGTGGTTCTCCACCACGTGGTCCCAGTGCCCGTGCGTGTCGAGCACCGCCACCGGCTCCACGGCCAGAGCGGCGATGGTCTCCGCCACCCAGCGGCTGCTGCCCGCCGCCGGATCGACGATGAGGGCGCTGCCCCCCTCCCGGTCGGCCACCACATAGGTGTTGGTGGCCACCGGCCCGAATGTGCCTCCGCGAACGATCATGGGCGGGAACGTAGCGCTACGTCGCGGCTACAGTCGCACGCAACGACCTGCCGAGAGGACACACGGCCCATGACATCCCCCACACGCTTCATCGTCGCCGGCCTCGCGCTGGCCGCCACCGTGCTCGCCGCCGGGTGCGGCGGGTCCGGGTCCCCCGCCTCGTCGGAGACCACGGCGTCCCGCGCCGCGGCGCAGGCGCTGCCCGCCTGCTTCCCCAGCTGCGACGGCGCGAACTTCCGCAAGGGGAACTTCAAGGGTGTCGAGTTGTCTGAGGGGTCGTTCGAGGGCGCCGACTTCAGCGAGGCGAACCTCGTGGACTCGATCATCGACGACGCCTATATGTCGAAGGCCAACTTCCGCAGGGCGAACCTCAACGGGGCACGGGTTCGGAGGACGGACCTGAACGGGGCGGACTTCTTCGGCGCGACCCTGGTCGACGCGGACCTCACCGGTAGCCAGATGCGGGGCGTTGAACTGAATGAGGTGTCCTTCGCCGGCGCGAATCTGACCGGTGTGGACCTGACCGGAGCCGAGTTGATCGACGCCGACTTCACGGGTGCGGTGTGGAAGGACACCACCTGCCCCGACGGCACGCGCACGTCCTCGGCACCATGCAAGTTCTGATGAGGGGGGCGTAGGAGGGTGCGGATCGCCGTGGGTTCGGACATGCGCCAGCCCGTCACCGACGCGGTGGTCGACTGGCTGCGCGAGCAGGGCTACGAGGTCGAGCTGATCGGTCCGCTGATCGACGGCGACGACACCGAGTGGGCCGAGGCCAGTGCCGCCACGGCCCGCGCCGTCACCGGTGGCACCGCCGATGCCGCGGTGCTGTTCTGCTGGAGCGGCACCGGCGCGTGCATCGCCGCGAACAAGGTGCCGGGCGCCCGCGCCGCGCTGTGCGGCGACGCCGAGACCGCCCGCCTCGCGCGCAAGTACAACCACGCGAACGTGCTGGTCATGAGCATGCGGGCCACCTCGCCGGCCGTCGCCATCGAGGCCACACAGGCGTTCCTCGCCACCCCATGGGGAGAGGACGACTTCGATATCCGAAACGTGCGCGCGGTAGACGCCCTCGACTGACCGCAGGCCCGGCCCGCCTGCCTCAGTCGGTGGGCAGCAGCACCCACAGCTCGGGGCGCCCGGCATTGCAGTGCACCGCGCGGCCCAGCAGGCCCAG
>CAMCDF010000116.1 GCA_945873475.1 Bifidobacterium breve
GAGCCCCCCGACACCGGCCATGGAGTCGACGTGGCGCTCGGGGATGACCAGCACGTGCACCGGCGCCTTCGGCGCGATGTCGCGGAACGCCAGCATGCCGTTGCCACGGCGCACGACGTCCGCGGGCACGTCGTCCGTGACGATGCGGCAGAACAGGCAGTCGTCGGCCATCACCTCTCCCCTGGGGCGTCGCGCCCGATCGTGGCCATGACGGCCGCGGCGATGGCGGCGGTCTCGGCCCTCAGCATGCCGTCGCCGAGGCCCGCGGTCACCACCCCCGCCGCTTGCGCCGCCGCCACCTCGGCGTCGTCGAACCCGGTGTCCGGGCCCACCAGGATCGTCACCGGCTGATCCGGGGGCCGCGCGCGGAGGATGTCCGCCAGCGGTGCGGCCTCGCGGGGATCGAGCATGATCCCCTGCCCGGGAACGATGTGGTCGAGCACGTGGCCGAACGGTACCAGCGGCCCCGGTGAGGCCCACGTGCCCCGGCCGCTCTGCCGGGCGGCGGCCTCGGCCACCCGGGCCATCCGATCGGTCCGCTTTGCCCACGCCCTCTCGTCGGGAACGCGACGCGACCGGGCCGTCACCATCACGTCAAGGCCCACCACGCCCAGTTCGGCGGCCTTCTCGGCCACGAGGTCGAGCCGCCCAGCATCGGCCAGACCCACCCACAGGTGAACAGCGGGCACCTGCGGACCCGGGCGCCTGGGACCTGTAACACGCAGCACCGATGGGGGGCCCGCATCGATCACCACGCACCCGATCAACGCTGCGCCCGGCGTGATCACCTCGACCTCATCCCCGGCGCGGCGCCTGACGACCCGGGCGAGGTGGTGCGAGTCGGCCTCTGCCAGCGTGATCTCCTCGCCGTCAGCCGGGTCATGCCCCACCACGTAGCGGAAGGTGTGCCTCATGCCGACAACCGCACCGATGCCCAGCCGTCCTCGGCCAGCCGCTCACGCTCGGCAAGCCCCAGGGGTGCGAACGCCGCAACGGCCGCGTCGACCTCGGACTCCCGCAGCCCCGACAGCACGGCGTGGCGCACCCCGGTGACTGTCACCGGTTCGAGGAGGGCCTCCGCCAGGATGCCCAGCACCTCGAGGGTGATGTTGGCGAGCAGGATCGGCGCGCCGGGCATGGGGTCGTCGCCGATGGTGGCGCGGATGGCGGTGACGCCGTCCACCATGTTGGCGCGGGCCGCGCGGGTGGTTGCCGACACCGAGTCGGGGTCGAAGTCGATTGCCGTCACGGGCCCCATGCCGATGCGCCGGGCGGCGATGGCAAGAACGCCCGACCCGCAGCCGGCGTCGAGCACCTCGCCGCGGTGCGGGATGCGCTGCAGCAGCTCGAGCGCCGTGCGGGTGGTGGCGTGCTGACCGGTTCCGAATGCCATACCGGGGTCGATCACCACGTCGTGCATGCCCGGGGCCGGCGCCACCCAGGGCGGGCGCACGCGAATGCGCCCCGCCACCACGGGCTGGTGGAAGTCGCGTAGGGCGCTCTGCCACTCACGCCCCTCCTCGGCCTGTTCCACGTGGGCGGCGATACCCGCCCCGGCCAGGTGATCGCGCAGGCCGTCCGCACCGGGGCTGTCGTCCCAGGGCATCCAGATGCGCAGCACCACCGCACCGGCCGCGGGCTCGCCCTGCAGGCACCCCACGCCGGTCAGCGCGTGGCACTCGGCGATGGCCAGCTCGACGTCGCCCTCGGCCACGCGGGCCTCGAGGCGCATGATGCGGTCAGCGGAAGGCGTGGCGAAGCCGGCCGAAGAAGCCCTCGTCGTCACCATCGTCGCCGTGCTCCTCGAGGTGCTCGGCGAGCGGACGCAGGGCCTCGCGGCCCTCGTCAGATGTGATGCGCGGCACGCGCACGCCCACGACCACCACCTGGTCGCCGTGCTCGCGGCCGTGCACCACGGGGAAGCCCTTGCCCTTCAGGCGCAGCTCGGCGCCCGGCTGGATTCCCGCGCGGATCTCCACCTCCTGCTCACCCTCGATCGTGGGCACCGAGATCGTGGTGCCGGTCATCGCGGCGGTCACCGGGATGTCGACGCCGTGGATGATGTCCAGGCCATCCCGGATGAACCGGTCGTCGGGATCCACCCGAACCTCGACGTAGAGGTCGCCGGGGGGCGCCCCCAGGTCGCCCGCACCCCCGCGGCCCGCGAGGCGGATTCGCTGGCCCGTGGCGATGCCGGCGGGCACCTTCACGGGCACCTGCGAACGGGCACGCACGCGGCCACGGCCACGGCAGTCGCCGCACGGCGTGGATATCTCGCGGCCCCGGCCATCGCATGCCGGACACGCCCGGGCGCGAACCATCTGACCCAGTGCGGTGTTGACCACCTGCCGCACCTGGCCCTGCCCCTGGCACGTGCCGCAGGTGTGCACCTCGCTGCCGGGCGCCGCACCGCTGCCGTCGCACGTGGCGCACTCCTCAACCCGGTCCACCGTGACCTCGCGCTCGGTACCCGTGGCCGACTCCACGAACGAGATACCGGTGGCCACCAGCACGTCGTCGCCGGCCACCGGGCCGCCGGCCCCGCCGAACATGTCACCGCCCCCGAAGAAGGCGTCGAAGATGTCCTGGAACGACCCGAAGCCCTGCGCCCCGGCGCCGCCCCCCGCACCGTGCACGCCCGCGTGGCCGAAGCGGTCGTAGCGCGCGCGCTGCTCGGCGTCGCTCAGCACCTCGTAGGCCTCGGCCACTTCCTTGAACCGCTCCTCGGCCGTGGGGTCGTCGGGGTTCACATCGGGGTGCAGTTCCCGGGCCAGGCGGCGGAACGCCGACTTGATGTCCTTGTCGGACGCGTCACGCGACACGCCAAGGATCTCGTAGTAATCACGGGTGGCCGGCATCGTCCTCCCCGGAGTGCTCCTCGGGATGCGTGGCCAGGTTCGCCTGGGCCGACTCCACGAGGCCGCGGGCCTCGTCGAGCGTGCTGGCCTCGAGCAGCAGGCGGGCCAGGCTGCGGGCGTCGCGTGCCGCCAGGTGATCCACCGCGCCCTGCTCGATCCAGAAGGGAGCCGAGTCGGGGTCCTGCCTCAGCAGCTCCACGGCCTGGTGGCCGCAGTCGAGGGTGTAGGTGGCGATGGCCCAGCGGGTGGAGGCCGGTGCGTCCGTGGGGTCCCACGGCACGAGGGGGGTCGACTTGACGCCCCCGGGCTCCACGACCACCGACGACAGGTCGATGTCACGCCACTCGAGGTCCACGGGCACACGCAGGTCGAACAGCAGCGCCTCGGCGTCTTCTGCCCGGCCCTCATTGCTGGCGATCACCGCGGCCACCCAGTGGGCCTCCGCGAAGGTGAGGCCCGAGAACACGTCGGTCTCCTCGGACACCGGATCGAACACCGAGTCGGGGTCGGTGCTCACGCCCACGGCGTACTCCTCGGGCCCGTAGGCACCGGCCTCCACGCGCGCCAGCACGCGCACGGCCGCCTGGCCGTCCTCGCCCAGCGGGCGGCGCCAGACCTCGAGTATCTCGAAGCGCGGATCCTCGCTCACCCGTACACATCCTCCACGTAGGACGACAGCGCAAGAGATGCCTCGCGCACTGTCGCGATCGCAAGGGCGTAGTCCATGCGCACCGGGCCGATCAGCGACACGGCGCCCAGGTTGCCCCTCGGTGGACCGTACCCGGCCGCGACGATCGACACACCCGAGAGGTCTGACGGAAGCTCCGACCCGATGCGCAGATAGGTGCGCGTTCCGTCGAGCGCGCCGCGCAGCACCGACAGCAGCGCGTAGCGCTCTTCCAGTGCCCGCATGAGGCCATCGATCTCGGCGATCTCGCGACGGCGCTCGTCCGTGAGCACGCGCGCCTGCCCCGACACGTACACCGCGCGGTCCTCCTCGAGGTCCATCAGCGCGGGCGAGAGTGCATCGACGAAGGCGCGCTCCATGGAACTGAGCGACGGGTCGGCCAGGCGCGACGCGATGCTGCGCGCGCCCACCGGCAGGCCCTGCATGCGCTCGTTGAGGAACGCGGCAGCCCACTCGGCCAGGCCGGGGTCGACCGGCCGGTCGAATGCGAAGAGGCGCTTCGCGACATCGCCGGTCGACGTGATGACCACCACCGTCACCAACTGGGGCTGCAGCAGCAGCACCTCGACATGGCGCACCGTCGCCGACGCCACCGGCGGGCCGGTCACCACGCCCAGCAGGTTCGTGACCTCGGACATCGCGTCGGCCAGGCGGCGCAGCGTCTGGTCCACCTCCACCCGGGCCACGTCGGTGCCCAGCGTGCGGGTGAGCTCGCCTCCCGTGGTGGGCAGCGGCCCCCGCGGCAGCAGCTCGTCCACGTAGTACCGGTAGCCGACCTCCGTGGGCACGCGGCCCGCCGAGGTGTGGGGGTGATTCAGGTAGCCCAGGTCCTCGAGGCGGTGCAGCTCGTTGCGGATGGTCGACGACGCCCAGTCCAGCCCGCCCTCGCCCGCGATGTGCTTGCTGCCCACCGGCTGCCCGCTGGAGATGTGGCGCTCGACGACGGCGCGCAGGACCTCCTCCTGGCGCGGCGTGAGCGGTGCGGTGCTGTCGGTACCGGTGGTCGTCATGCGAACTCGATGATCTCCTGCACCACGGCATTCTGGAGCAGCCGGCCACGGCGCGTGAGGCGCACGGTCCCATGTGCCACCTCCAGCAGGCCCCGGGCCTGCAGGGCGTCGAGCGCGGCGGGGCGGTCCGGGGGTCCGGCCCAGCCCATGTCGAGCGGCTCATCCAGCCGGGTTCCCAGCATCCAGCGCTCGCGTCGCCGGGTGTCGGCGTCGACGGGCTCGGCCGTTCGTGGGGGGTCGCCGCCCGCGGCCAGCGCGGCGATGTAGCGGTCGAGGCCCGGGGAGTTTCGCCGGCGCGCGGGGCCGAGGGTGCTCACCGCCCCCACGCCCACGCCCAGGTAGTCGTCCGCATGCCAGTAGGCCAGGCTGTGCCGGCACTCCGCGCCCGGGCGG
>CAMCDF010000117.1 GCA_945873475.1 Bifidobacterium breve
CGCCCGCGCGGCCGCCCGCGTGATCCCCGCGTGGAGGGCGTGGTGCTGGGCGCCACTCGCGACCTGCTGCTGGAGCGTGGTTTCGGCGGCCTCACCATCGCCGCCGTGGCAGACGCGGCAGGCGTGGGCAAGGGCACCATCTACCTCAGGTGGCCCGACAAGGAGTCGCTGGTGGTGGCCGCCCTCGCCGAGGTGTGGGAGCCCGTGGCCGACCCCGCGACCGACTCGTTGCGCGGGGACCTGCTGGCCATCACCGCCGAGGTCGCAAGCGCATTCAATGGCACCGCCGGCCGCCTGTTCACCTCGGTGATCGGCGAGATGACGCGCCACGAAGCCCTCCAGAAGGTCTGGGTCACCAGCGTCGTCGACTCCTGGGACGGCGTGATGCGGAAGGTCTTCGCGCGCGGCGTCGATCGCGGAGAGATGCGCGAGGGAATCGACCTCGACGTGGCCATCAACGCGCTGCTCGGGCCGGTGCTCTCCATCAGCGCCGTGCGCGGCGAGACCATCACACCGGCGCAGGTCGAGACCTTCGTCGACATCTTCCTGCGCGGCGTATCCGCCTAGCGCGGGGCCTCTCGGCTCAGGGGATCATCAGGGCGCGCGCGGCGTCCGTGCACAGCTCGATCAGCGGCTGCGCCCAGATGGCCAGGCCGATCACCGCGACCGCTCCCAGGGTGGCCACGCCGGCCACGCTGCGCGGAACCTGCAGGCGGCGCTCGGGCCTCTGGTCCTCGGGCGCCGGCGACCACATGACGATGACCACCCGCAGGTAGTAGACCACGCTGATCGCGCTGGCCACCGCGGCCACGATTGCCAGCCATGACATCCCGGCGTCGACGGCCGACCCGAACAGCAGGAACTTGCCCACGAACCCGGCCAGCGGCGGGAAGCCCGCCAGCGACAGCAGGGCGAGGGTCATGACCACGCCGGCCCACGGACGCGCGCGGCCGTACCCGGTGAAGGCCGCCAGCCGGTCGCCGTCCTCCACCTCGCGCTCGCGCAGCACCACGATGCCGAAGGCCGCGAGGGTCATGGCCACGTAGGCGAACAGGTAGTAGATGAGGGCGGCAGCGCCGGCCTGCGTGCCCACGGCCACGCCCATAAGCAGGTATCCGGCCTGCGCGATGCTCGACCACGCCAGCATGCGCTTGACGTTCTGCTGCATCAGGGCACCCACGTTGCCCACCACCATCGTGATGACGGCCATGGCGCCGATGAGCACCCGCCAGTCGCCCGATGCCTGCTGGGTGGCGCCGGTGAACACCAGCAGGAACGCCCCCATGGCCGCGGCCTTGGTGCCGGTGCCCATGAAGGCCGTCACCGGGGTGGGCGCGCCCTGGTAGACGTCGGGCGTCCACATGTGGAAGGGCACGGCGCTGGCCTTGAATCCCAGCGCCACCACGATCAGCGCGATTGCGGCAACCAGCAGGGGCTGCGATGCCAGCCCGTCAACGGTGGCCAGGCGGTCGGCGATGCCCGCCAGCGACGTGGTGCCGGCCACCCCGTAGAGCAGCGCGAAGCCGTAGATCAAGAGCGCCGTGCCGATGGATCCGGTGATGAGGTACTTGAGGCCGCTCTCCAGCGAGCGCTCGCGCGTCACCTCGATGGCGCAGAGGATGTACAGCGACACCGACAGCAGCTCGATGCCGATGAACAGCGTGATGAGGTCGCCGCTCATCACCGTGAGCATCATTCCGGTGGCGGCCGCCAGCACCAGGCCCGTGAACTCGGGCCGCCGCCCTGCGGCGGCGGGCTCGCCCCAGGCCAGCGCGATGGTGGCGAGGGCCGACAGCATGATGATCCAGGTCATCAGCAGGCCGAAGCGGTCGATGCGCAGCTCGCCGTAGAAGGCCACCTGGCGCTCGCCCCACTGGGCCACGGTGATGGCCAGCGTGGCCACGATTCCCGCGATGCCGGTGAACTCGGGCAGGCGCCGCAACGATGTGGGCAGCGGCACCACGGCCAGCACGAAGGCCAGCACCATGGTGGCGCCCATCACGTACATGGTCAGCGCTGCGCCGGCGTTCACGGGCGCACCTCGCGTGCGGGCATGTCAGCGGTGGGGCGGTCTTCCGCCACCTGGGCGGGAACCAGCGCCCAGTCGGTGCTCGACCGCGACGTGTTCACGATGCTGGCGGGCCAGATGGCGATCCACAGCATCATCAGGATGAGCGGCACGAGGATGATGGCGTCGCGCCCGCGCATCTCCGCCGCGCGGCCGTCGTCCTGCACGCCGCGCACCGGGCCGTTCATGGTGCTCTGGTACATGCGCAGCATGTAGACGGCCGCGTAGATCACGCCCAGCATGGCGATGATGGCCATCCACGCGTACTTGTCGAACACGCCGCCCAGGATGAAGAACTCGCCCACGAAGGCGTTGGACCCCGGCAGCGCCAGGGCCGCCATGGTGACGAACAGGAATGCCACGGCCAGCTTGGGCGCGCCCTTGGCCAGGCCGCCCAGGCGGTCCATGTCCTCGGTGCCGGTGCCGCGGGCCAGGATCATCACGATGACGAAGGCCGCGGCCACCACGATGCCGTGGTTGATCATCTGCAGCACGGCGCCCTGCGCGGCCATGCGGTCGATGACGATGATGCCCAGCACGATGAATCCCAGGTGGGCCAGGCTGGAGTAACCCACCAGCAGGCGCATGGTGGATGCCCGCCAGGCCAGCAGCGATCCGTAGATGATGCCCACCAGCGCCAGGATGGCCACCGGGATGATGAGGTTGCCGATGCCCTCCGGGAACAGCGGCACGCCGATGCGCAGCAGGCCGTACACGCCGGCCTTGCTCATGACGGCCGCCAGCAGGATGGTGACCACGATGGGGGCCTGCGAGTACACGCGCGGCAGCCAGCCGTGGAAGGGCCACAGCGGGATCTTGATGGCGAAGGCGATGAGGAAGCCCGCCAGCAGGATGGTGCTGGTGGTCTCGCCCAGCTGCGCGCCCTGTGCCATGAGGTCGCGCATGAGGAACGTGAGGGAGCCGCTCTGGTCGGCGGCCAGCACGCCCGTGGCCACGATGCTCACCAGCATCAGCAGCGATCCCACCATGGTGTAGACCACGAAGATCATGCCCGCGCTTCGGCGCTCGCCCCCGCCCCAGTTCCAGATGAGCAGCGCGAACGGGATGAGCATGAACTCCCAGAACACGTAGAACAGGATGAGGTCGCCGGCCGTGAACAGCCCCAGCAGGCCGGCCTGGGCCATCATGATGAGCCCCAGGAACACCGACGCGCGCTCGCGCGGCAGGTGCTGGCAGGCGGCGATGATGCCCAGCGTGAAGATGACGGTGGTCAGCATGACCAGCCAGATCGAGATGCCGTCGACCCCGACGTCCCACGACACCCCGGCCGCGGGAATCCAGTCGAGGTGGTCCACCTGCGACAGCACCGCGGCCTGGTCGTCGAACAGCGACAGCACCACGATGGACACCGCGAGGGTGAGGAACGACGCCACCAGCGCGACGCCGCGCGCCAGGCGGCGCTCGGTGGCCGGCAGCAGCATCAGCACGACCGACGCCACCAGCGGCACGAGGATGAGAATGCTCACCCAGGGCATCAGGACGCCCCCGCCACGACGAGCGCCAGGATGATCCCGGCCACCGCGATGCCCAGCACCATCCAGAACACGTAGGCGCGCACCAGGCCGCTCTGCGACGCGCTCACCACGCGCGCGGTGCCGCGCACCAGCGCCGCGGTGCCCGTGATGATTCCCTGCGGGCCGCCGGGCTCGACCTTGTTGATCATCACGTCGGCCAGATCGCGGCCGGAGTCGACCACGATGTCGTCATAGGCCTCGTCGAATCGCCAGGCGTCGCGCATGACCCCTCGGGGGCCGGCGGCCACCTGGGCCAGGCGGATGCGCCTCTGCGGGTCGGCACCGAACAGCCACCAGGCCAGGCCGATGCCCCCGATGGCCATCACGACCGCCGTGATCATGGTGACGACCTCGGTGGTGTGGGTGGGCTCCACGATCTCGGGGCCGCTGCCCAGCACCGGGTCGAGCCAGTTGCTGATCTCGGTCCACCCGAAGGGAATCTGCACCCAGCCGCCGACGATGCTGAGGATGCCCAGGATGATCACCGGCACGGACATCCACCACCGCGACGGGTGGGGCTTCGGGGTGTACCCGCCCTGGGGCTCGGGGCCGAAGAAGGCGCGGAAGAGCAGGCGGAACATGTAGAGCGCGGTGAGGAAGGCCCCGACGATGCCCACCACCCAGCAGAACACGCCGATGCCGCCGTAGGCCAGCGCGCTGGCCAGCACGTCGTCCTTGGCGAAGAAGCCTGAGAAGCCCGGGATTCCCGCGATGGCCAGGCAGCCCGCGCCCATGCCGAAGTACGCCACGCGCAGGTACTTGCGCAGGCCCCCCATGCGGTCGAGGCTCTGCTCGTCGTGCAGCGCGTGGATGATGATGCCCGCCGCCAGGAACAGCGCGGCCTTGTAGAAGGCGTGCGCCATCAGCATGAACATGCCGCTGGCATAGGCGCCCAGGCCCACGGCCATCACCATGTAGCCCACCTGGCTCACGGTGCTCCAGGCCAGCACACGCTTGATGTCCACCTGCTGCAGCGCCACGGTGGCGGCCAGCAGCAGGGTTATGGCGCCCACCACGGCCACCACGTCGCCGGCGATCCACGACAGGTCGAAGAACGCGTGGCAGCGCACGATCAGGTACACGCCGGCGGTCACCATGGTGGCGGCGTGGATCAGCGCGCTGACCGGCGTGGGGCCCTCCATGGCGTCGGGCAGCCAGGTGTGCAGGGGCACCTGCGCGCTCTTGGCGGCGGCGCCCACGAACAGCAGAAGGCAGATGGCGAGCGCGGTGCCCGACTGCGCGCCCACCTGGTCGGCCCGCGCGAAGGCCTCGCCGTAGTCGAGCGTGCCCAGCTGGCGCAGGATCAGGAAGGCGGCGAGCACCAGCCCCACGTCGCCGATCAC
>CAMCDF010000118.1 GCA_945873475.1 Bifidobacterium breve
CGCAGGCGCTGGGCGCCCGCATGGCCCAGCGCGGCTTCGGGCGAATCGTGAACATCTCCGACGTCGCGGGCCTCAGGCCGTGGGCCCACCGCGCGCCGCATTCGGTGAGCAAGGCGGGGCTGGTGATGCTCACGCGCATCCTGGCCCAGGCCTACGCCCCGCACGTGCTGGCCAACGCCATCGTGCCCGGCCCGGTGCTGATGCCCGACGACGCCGGCCCGCAGGTGGAGGCCAACGTGGCCGCCGAGACCGTGCTGGGCCGCGTGGGCACACCCGGCGACGTCGTGGATGCCATGCTCTACCTCGTGAGCGCCGAATACGTGACCGGGCAGAGCATCGTGGTGGATGGCGGGCAGGCGGAGCGCACGTGAGCGACTCCACGGTGTCCGCCCGAACCCGCCTGGCCCCGGGCCGGATGTTCTCGTGGGTGCTCTCGGCCGTCCTCATCGGCTGGGTGGTGGTCTACAACGTCATGCGCGTGGCCGGCGGCACCCCCGCGGGCGTGGCCCTGACGTCGTTCATCATCGGCGCCATCGCCGGCATCGCGGTGCTGTTCATCGGCATCTGGGTGCGCGGGCGGCTCATCACCAGCGGGCGCATCAACCCCGTGGACCCCGAGATGGAGATTCCCGGGCCCACCGCCATGAGCGACCCGCAGCGGTCGTTCATGGGAATCCTGTGGCCGTCTGTGGCGGTGATCGCCGGCGTGCAGCTGGTGCTCGCCGCCCTGCTGTTCGTCGACTGGCGCGGAACGCCCAGCCTCACCCGGGCCACCGCCGAGCTCATCATGGCCGTGTGGTTCGTGTTCGCGGGTATCTGGATGGCCTGGGAGGCCAACAACCTGCGCGACCTCGACGCGGGCGGGCTCGACTCGGTGGCGCTTGGCGCACTGCTTGGCACCGTGCTGTCGGGCGTCGCGGTGTCGCGCGAGTTCGTGCCCACGCTCTCGATAATCACCGTGGTGGTGGCGGGCGTGGTTGCCGTGCTGGCCTACTACGGCGTGCACCGCCTCACGCGCGACAGGGGCGTGCCGTGGATGGCCGTGACCGCGGGCGTGATCGCCCTGGCATCGCTGCTGATCCCCCTGCTCACCAGGTGAGCGCCCGGCTCGACTGCCCGCTGTGCGGGGCCGTCGTGGCCGAGGGCGTGGCCGACATCGCCCCCGGCGTGTGCCCCGGCTGCGGCGCCCGCTACGAGGGGGGAGAGGGCAGCGCCCCCGATGCGGTGCGCACCGCCCTTCTGGGCTTCGGTGCCGACGCGCTCGACCCGGCCGCGGTCACAGATGCGGTGTTCCGCCTCACGCCCGCAGACAGCGCGGGCAAGGGCGTGGCCATCACGTCGGACGAGCGCGACGACTTCTACCGCTGGTGGCTGTTCGTGCAGCCGGGTGACGAGGGCGATCCCGTCGCGGTGATCTCAGGCATCTGAGCAGTGGCACCGGGGCGTGCCCCGGGGGTGTGGTCGCGGGAGTAACGTGCCCAACGAGTCCTTCCGTCATGACCCGCTCTCTCTCCACACTCCTGCTGGCCGCTGCCGCGCTCGGGCTGCCGTCCATCGCGCTGGGCGGCGGCGTGGGCCCGGGCGACCTGTCGGTGCGCGTGGACCCTCTTGCCGGCGACGACGCCCGCTGCGCCCTGGTGCAGGGCAACGACCCGCGGCCGGCGGTGGCCTGCCGCACCATCGCGCGCGTGGCGGCCCTGGAGAACGCGGCCCCGGTGGGGCCCGCCGTGGGGGTGGTCCTGGAGCCCGGGCGGCACGACGTGTCGGGCCTTGTGCAGTTCCGCGGGATGGTCGCGATGTGGGGCCCCGGGGGCGTGCAGGCCCTGGTGAACATGACCGGGCGGGGGGCGCTGGTGTTCGGCGGCGGCGTGCAGGCGGTGCAGTTCGGCATGACCGGTACCGCCCCGGGCACGTGGATGACCGCGACGGGTCCGGGTGCCTGGCTCTACGGGGTGGTCGTCGCCCGCGCGCGGGCTGATGCGCCAACCGTGAGCCTGCGCGCAGACAGCGCCTCGGTGTACAGCTCGGTAATCACCGCCCCCGGCCACCCCACGGCCATGGTCATCAAGGGTGCCGGTGGCATCGGCTTCTCCACGGTGTCGGGCGGGCGGCTTGCGGTGGGTCCGCTGGCCGGCGGGCCGGACGCCCCGGCCCCCACGGTGAACGGCACCGTGCTGGTGGGCGGGCTGGTCTCGTGGGGCGGCAGGCCGGGTGTCTACAACTCGGCCATCTCCACGCCGGAGGCCCAGAACTCGTCGGCCATCGAGGTGCGTGACGAGCCCGGAGTGGCGTCGCCGGCGGTCAACTACCCGTTCATCGCCCTGTCCAGCATCTGGCAGCGCTCGTGCGCTGCGGCCATCGGCGTGTCGCGCCCGGCTGCGGCGGGGCGCGACGCCCAGGTGCTGCTGGCCGGATCACTGGTGCGCACCCCCGCCCCGGGTTGCGCGGCCGCCCTCACAGGGGGGCTTGGCAATGGTGCCGGTCGAACCTCGGCCACGATCATGAACAACCGCGTGGCGCCCGACCCCGGGCCACTCGACCGGCTGGCAGCCGGCTTCACCGCCGCGATCCTCAACTCCAACACGGTGGGTGACCCGGGCGTGGAGGGTGGCATCGCCGGTCGCGACTGGCCGGGAGGCATGATGCCCGCGGCCGGGTCGCCCCTGCTCGACCGCGCCACCGACCCGTTCTCGGCCATGGCGGCGGAAAGCGCGCCGCAGTCGCTGTCGGTGCCGCGCTACGGCGAGGCGGGCCTTCGCCCCCGCGGCGCGGGCAGCCTTCGCAACCCGGCGCCGGACATCGGCGCCTACGAGCGCCCCGACCTCCTGGGCGCGGTGCCCCCTCCGCCGCCGCCGGGCCCGGACGGAATCAACGTGCAGCCCGCTCCCGACGGTGGCCTTGCCCCTGTGGTGAACGGCATGGACGGGGCAATCCCTGCGGCAGGTGCACCCACGGCCGGATCCGACACCGGGCAGCGCGCCGGGCTGCCGTCGGCGAGGAAGATCGCCCGCGTCGGCCTTGTGGTGCGCCGCACGGCCCCGGTGGCCGGCCCCGTGCGCGTGCGCGTGCGGGCGTTCCAGGCCGCCCGCGTGGTTGTGGTGCTGCGCAGGCAGTTCCGCGACAACGACCGCGTGAAGCGCTCGCGGGTGATCGGCCGGGTCGTGTTGCGGTTCGCCAGAGCGGGCGTGCGCTGGGTGAACGTGCCTCTCAACTCCGGCGCGCGCCGGGGCCTGGTGGGGGTGGCCGCCACTGCCCGCCAGCCCGGCCTCGACCCCGGATTCGATCAGGACTCCCTGCGCCTGGTTGGCGCCGATCCCGTGTCCATCGCCGCGCCGTCCACGCTGCGCGCGGGAACCAACCGCATCACCGTGACCACCCGCCGCGCAGGCCGCGTGGTGGTGGTTGCACGCACGCAGGCGGGCAGGGTCATCGGCAGGTCGGTGTTCGTGTCAGCGGGCCCTGGGCGGCGCACCGTGGGGCTCACGCTGGCGCCTGCCGGCCTGGTGGTGGGCACCATCGACATCTCAGCCCGTATCGCAGGGGCCGACCCCGTGGGCATCACCCGACCCGCGGGATGACCGATCCCCATCGATGGGGGTACGCCGCGCGGCCTGAGTCGGGCATGATGCCCGCATGCCACTCAGCCGAATAGTCGCCGCCATCGACGGTACCCGCGCGGGCTTCGAGGCCGCGCGCCAGGCCGGTCGCCTCGTGAGCCCCGGGGGCACCGTGCGCCTGCTGGCCATAGCCGACCCGTACTTCGCCGCCATGAACACCTGGGCGGGCCAGCGCCTGGTGTCTGCCGAGGAGGTCGTGACCTCCGCGGGCGAGCACCTGGGCAAGCAGCGGTTGCTCGAGCGCGCGGCCGAATCCGTTGAGGACGCCCACCGGCAGATGCGGGAGGGGCGCATGCCCGACGGCGTCACCGTGCAGTGCGACGTGGTGGAGGGCCAGACCCACGAGGTGCTGATGAAGGCATCGGCAGAGGCATCGGTGCTCGCCCTGGGAAGCCACGGCGGGGGTCGCATGACGGGCCTGGTGCTCACCAGCACCGCCACCGACATGCTGCGCCACGCCCAGTGCTCGGTGCTGGTTGCCCGCCCGCCATTCGACGAGGATTCCTTCCCGAGCCGCATCGCGGTGGCGTTCGACGGTTCGGAGCCGGCGCTTCAGGCACTCGAGATCGCCCGGCAGATCGCGGCCCAGCGCGGTGGCACGCCCGAGATCGTGGCGGTCACCGCCGGCAGGGTGCCCTCGGGCGCCGTGGCACCGGGCCCGGTTGGCGATATCCCCATCGAGCCCCTGCGCGGCAGGGCGGCAGACGCCATCGCCGGGGTGGGGGAGGGCGTTGACCTCATCGTC
Source organism: Bifidobacterium breve (assembly GCA_945873475.1). Classification (GTDB taxonomy): domain Bacteria; phylum Actinomycetota; class Thermoleophilia; order Miltoncostaeales; family Miltoncostaeaceae; genus SYFI01. Next base: position 4,363 of record CAMCDF010000118.1, read on the forward strand.
ATGGGTGCCCGCGGCCTGAAGGGCGCGAAGGCGCTCGGCAGCGTGTCGGAGCGCGTGGCCCACAAGGCCGCGTCGTCTGTGCTGGTCGTCCGCCCCGTCAGGTGATCCTGCACACCGAGTCCGGCCTGGCCACCGGTGGGGTCGTGTGGATGCACCTCACGGACATGCCCGGCGACATGCACCCGTGTGGCGAGGCGGCGTTCCCCCTCGACGGCAACCCGTACGCGCTCATCGAGGAGATCCACGAGAACGGCCCGCAGGCGCTGCCCAGCCGCGATCCCGACCCCGAGCGCACCTTCTTCACCATCACGCCCGACGAGCCGTCGCTTGGGACCCTGGCGGTGAGTGCCACGGGCGTTGCCGCGCTGCTGCCCCGCGTGGCCCACGGGCAGCTTCCCGACGTTGAGGCCGGGGCTGCCGTTGGGCACCACGCGAGCCCCGAAGCCATCGCCCGCGCATGGGGCAGGTGGCTCAGCCCGCGCGATGCCTGGCGGCGCGCCTTCAGCCAGGCCCGCGCCGAGCCGGGAACCACCTGCTGGGAGATCATCGCGCCCGGATGCGCCATCGCCGTTGT
>CAMCDF010000119.1 GCA_945873475.1 Bifidobacterium breve
GGCGCTGCCTGAGCAGCCGGCGGGGGCGGGGTGGGTGCCGCGCGTGGGGTGGCCACCGGCACAGCCGGGGCGGCGGGCGGCGGGGCGCCGCCCGAACCGCGCTCGAGCCTGTCGACCCGGGCGGCCACGCCCTCCACGCTGGCGTCGAGGTATGGCCGCGACAGCTTGGCCGCCACCATCTCCAGCTGAATACGCGGGTCGGCCTGGCCGTGCCGAATGCGCACCTGGGCATCGGCGATGAGGTCGATGGCCCGCACCACCTGCACGGGGCTCAGCTGGTTGGCCTGCTCGTGAAGGCGGGCGAGCTCCTCGGGCGCCAGCGCCCACTCCTCGCGCGCCTGCGCGCCCTGCTGCAGCAGGCAGGCGTGCCTCAGGTGGGTGATGAGCCCGCGCATGAGTTCCTCGGGGTCGGCCCCGCCGTCCAGCGACGACTCCAGCATCTCGAAGGCGCCCGCGGCGTCGCCCTGCGCCATCAGGTCGACCAGGTCGAACAGCGTCTCGCGGCTGACCACGCCCAGCAGGTCGAGGGCGTCGGCCACCTCCACCTTGCCGCCGCCGAAGGTGGCGATCTGGTCCAGCAGGCCCAGCGCATCGCGGTACGACCCGTCGGCGGCACGTGCCACCAGGTCGAGCGCCTGCGGGCCGGCCTCGATGCCCTCCGACCGCGCCACGCGCTCGAGCACCGTCATCAGGTTTGCCACGCCCGGCTTGCGCAGCGTGTAGGTCTGCAGGCGCGACCGGATGGTGGGGAGGATGTCCCAGGGGTGGGTGGTGCAGAGGATCACCACCAGTTGCGGCGGCGGCTCCTCCAGGGTCTTCAGCAGCGCACTGGCCGCGCCCTCCTGGATCTGATGGGCCTCGTCCATGATCGTCACGCGGTACCGCGACGCCACGGGCGCGTAGCGCACGCTCTCGAGCCACTCGCGCATCTCGTCGATGCGCCGGGCGCTCGATGCGGCGTCGACCTCCACCACGTCGAGCCAGTCGTCACGGCCGATGCGCAGGCACGAGTCGCACTCGCCGCACGGCGTGGGCGTGGGCGCCGGGAATGCCTGGCAGTTGAGGCACCGCGCCAGGATGCGCGCAGTGGTGGTCTTGCCGGTGCCGCGGGGACCTGAGAACAGGAAGCCGTGGGCGATGGTGCCCCGCTCGAGCGCGTTGCCCAGCGTGCGCGCCACGTGCTCCTGGCCGACGAGATCCTCGAATCGGCGGGGCCGGTGGCGGTTGTAGAGGCTCTGTCCTGGGTCTGTCACGGGAGAAAGGGTGTGACCGTGCACCCGTCGTCGAATACCTGCCGGGAGGTGGTACCCGGGGACTTGGCTCCGGCGAGGGAGCCCCACTGCGCGTGAGCGGGTCCGCTTAAGGCTGCTTCCTTCCGGACCTGACCTGGTTCACGGTCGCCCACCGAATGGGACCTCGCCTTCAATGCCTCATCATCCGAGCCCATGCCTCCGAGTAGGACCCTCGGACGGGAATTCAGCCCCGCTGTAGCGGATTGCGGATACAGGGCACCGCTAGCTCCCCGCCTAGCACGGTCACGGGAGTGACGATACCTCAGTGGGACTGCTTGCGGGCGTCGGCGTCCGCCTTTGCCTGCGCGCGGGCCTCCGCCTTTGCGGCCTTGTTGGCCGCCTTCCTCTCGGCTTCGTCCTTGGGCATGATGCGCGGGCTGATGCGCTCGCCCCTCTTGCGGGCGTTCATCGCCCCGAAGATGCCCGCCACGCCGGCGCCGATCATGGCCATGGTGAGGGCCAGGTACAGCCACACCCGCACGCCGCTGTCCGACGCGGTGATGGCCCACATGATGGTGCCCCACACGGCGCCCAGCACGAATCCGCCCAGCACCCACTTGAGGCGGCTGCTGTCCCCGCCCTTCTCGCCCATGCGACGCAGCACTCCCATGGGCAGGAGTGTACGGATGCACCCGGCGCATGGGCGCCCGTGGGGCGCGCGGGCCACTACAATCGCCCGCTGGCCCGGCCGGAGGAGGTCCACATCGCCATCAGGGTCATGAAGTTCGGCGGCTCGTCCGTCGCCGACGCCGAGAAGATCCGAAACGTGGCGCGCCGCATCGCCGGCGCGCGGGAGCAGGGCGACGATGTCGTCGCCGTGCTCTCCGCCATGGGCAAGACCACCGACGGCCTCGTGGCGCTGGCCGATGAGATCTCGTCCACGCCCGCGCCCCGCGAGATGGACATGCTGCTGTCCACGGGCGAGCGGGTGTCGTGCGCGCTCATGGCCATGGCGCTGCACGACCTGGGGCACGACGCCGCGTCGTTCACCGGCTCGCAGGCGGGAATCGTCACCGACACCGCCCACACCAAGGCCAAGATCATCGAGATCAACCCCGAGCGGCTGCTGTCGGAACTGGGCAGCGGCCACATCGTGCTGGTGGCCGGCTTCCAGGGGATGTCCACCGATCGCAACGTCACCACGCTGGGCCGCGGCGGCAGCGACACCACTGCCGTGGCGCTGGCGGCGGCGCTCGACGCCCAGGTGTGCGAGATCTACACCGACGTGACCGGCGTGTTCACGGCCGATCCGCGCATCGAGCCCGGTGCGCGCAAGCTGCCGCTGGTGAGCCACGAGGAGATGCTCGAGATGGCCGCCTCGGGCTCGAAGGTGCTGGCGCTGCGCTCGGTGGAGGTCGCGCGCCTGCACGACGTTCCGCTTCACGTGAGGTCAACGTTCGCCCCCGATGAGGGGACCTGGATCACCAAGGAGACTCCCATGATGGAGAGGGCTTTCGTGTCCGGCATCGCCCACAAGAGCGACGAGGCCAAGATCTCGCTGCTCGGGGTGGAGGACCAGCCCGGCGTGGCCGCCACCGTGTTCACGGCGCTCGCGGACTCGCTCATCAACGTCGACACCATCATCCAGAACGTGGGCGTCGACGGCCGGGCCGACCTGTCGTTCACCGTGCCGCTTCCCGACCTGCGCAAGGCGCTCGACGTGATCGAGGGCATGGGCGATCGCCTGCCGCACCGCGAGACGATCTCCGACGACCAGATCGGCAAGGTGTCGCTGGTGGGCGAGGGCATGCGCTCGAACCCCGGCATCGCGGCCACCATGTTCCGCGTGCTGGCCAGCGAGGGAATCAACATCCAGATGATCGACACCTCGACCATCCGCATCACCGTGGTCATCGCCCGCGATGAGGTCGAGCGCGCCGTGCGCGCCCTGCACGAGGCCTTCGACCTGGCCAGCGAGGCGGAGCGCCGGGGTGTTTAACGTCGCAGTGGTGGGCGCCACCGGCGCCGTGGGCAGCACCATGATCCGCGTGCTCGAGGAGCGGGGCTTCCCGGTCACCGAGCTCAGGCCTCTGGCCTCGGCACGGAGTGCCGGCACGGTGGTGGAGTACCTGGGCAAGCCCTTCGAGGTGCAGGAGCTCACCGAGGACTCGTTCGAGGGCATCCAGATCGCCCTGTTCTCGGCCGGTGGCCAGCGCTCGCGCGACTTCGCGCCCGCGGCCGTGGAGGCCGGCGCGGTGGTCGTCGACAACTCGTCGGCGTTCCGCATGGACCCCAACGTGCCGCTGGTGGTGCCCGAGGTCAACGAGGCCGACCTCGAGGGCCACCAGGGCATCATCGCCAACCCCAACTGCGTGGCCGCTCCCCTCGTGGTCGCACTCAAGCCCATCGCCGACGCCGTGGGGCTGGAGCGCGTGATCGTGTCGTCGTACCAGTCGGTCAGCGGCACGGGTGCCGCGGCCATCGAGGAACTGCGCACGCAGACCGCCGGCAACCTTGCCGGCGATGAGCCGGCCCCGCAGGTGTACCCGCACCCCATCGCCTTCAACGCCATCCCGCACATCGACGTGTTCGAGGACAGCGGCTACACGGGTGAAGAGGTGAAGGTGGGCAACGAGACCCGCAAGATGCTGCACCTGCCCGACCTCCGGGTGTCGGCCACCTGCGTGCGGGTGCCGGTCATCCGGTCGCACTCCGAGGCCGTGCACATCGAGACCACCGACCCCATCACGGCCGAGGCCGCCCGCGAGCTGCTCATGCTCGCCCCCGGCGCCGTGGTGCTCGACGAGCCCGCCAGCAACACCTACCCGCTGGCGCGTGATGCCGAGGGCAGGGACGAGGTCTTCATCGGGCGAATCCGCAACGACGCATCGCACCCCAATGGCCTGGCCATGTGGATCGTGGCCGACAACCTGCGCAAGGGCGCGGCCAGCAACGCCGTGCAGATCGCCGAGAGCCTCGTGACGAAGGGCTGGCTCTAGGCCTGGTCGAAGGGTTCCGGCCCCCTGGGGGTCGGAACCATGCGGCGCAGCTGCGGGTGGCCCTCGGCGGCCTTGTCGCGGCACGCCGCGCACGAGGGGCGCACCACGTCGTCGGGGCGCATGGCGGCCCGCGTGGTAGCCGTGCCGTGTGCCGGATCGCAGCGGCACAGCCCCTCGAAGGGGTCCTCCGGCGACGGCACCCCGGCCTCGCGCTCGGCGTCACGCAGCAGCGCAAAGGCCTCATCGACCAGGGCCTCTGCCGCGGGTACATCCTCCACGGCCCCGGCCTGGTCGAGTTCCGCCTGCGCACGGCGCGCCACCCGGGTGGCGGCATCGAGGCGGTCGTCGGCGCGCGCGGGGTGTTCGGGCAGCACGGCCAGCACGTCGAGGCGGGCCCCGATGGCATCCAGCCGCACGCGTGCCCGCGCGGTGGAGTCCACCAGCGAATCGCGGCGCACGCGCCGATTGCGGCGTATGCCGAAGGCAGCTGCCCACACGCCGCCGATGAGGGCGATGCCCAGCAGCGCCAGCAGGGCCCTCACGGTGTCGCTGGTGGATGGCGCGAGCAGGGGGCCCGCAGCTGCCCGCGCGGCGGCGTCGGCGCGCTGCACCGGGTCGGTGATGGTGCCCACGCGCTCCTCACGCAGGTCACGCGTCATCGCCGCCTGGCTGCGTGGCCCGGCCACGCCCGTGGCGCGGTTGGGC
>CAMCDF010000120.1 GCA_945873475.1 Bifidobacterium breve
CATCATGCGGCGCATCCGCGACTCGTTCGACCCCGCCGGCATCCTGTGCCCCGGCCGCTTCGCGGCCGCCGAGGCGGTGCCCGCATGAGCACCGGATGGAAGCCCGGCCTTCCGGCGCCCACGCATGACGACCTGAACTCGTGCGTGCAGTGCGGCCTGTGCCTTCCCCACTGCCCCACCTTCCGCGTGACCGGCCTCGAGACATCGTCGCCCCGCGGTCGCATCGCGGCCATGCGGTCGGTGCAGGCGGGCGAGACCCCCGTGCAAGGCGACTTCACGCGCTTCACCGACGAGTGCCTGGCCTGCCGCGCGTGTGAGTCGGCATGCCCGTCGTCGGTGCCATACGGACGCCTCATCGAGGCCGCGCGAATCCAGACCGAGGCCGCCCGGCCCGCGGGCCAGCGCGCAGTGCGCCGAGCCGGCATCAGCGGCGTCATCGGGCACCGGCGCATGACCCGCCTGATGGGCTGGGGCCTGGCCATCTCCCAGGCGCTGCGCATCGACAGGCTCATGCCGCGCAGCCTGCGCATGGCGACTCCCAGGGTGACGCTTCGGGGCATGCGCACTCCCCTGCCCCGCTCGAGCGGCGAGGGCCCGGTGGCCATGCTGCTGACCGGATGCGTGATGGACATCGCGTTCCGGCCCACGCACCTGGCCACCACCCACGCCCTGGTGCGTGGCGGCTACACGGCCGTGGTGCCCGACGGCGGCGGCTGCTGCGGCGCGCTGGCAGCCCATGCCGGCGAGGTGGGGTCGGCCCGCGCGCTGGCCCGCCAGCGCATCGCCCAGATGGAGGGCGCCGAGGTGATCGTGGTCGACAGCGCGGGGTGCAGCGCGCACATGCGCACCTACGGGCACCTGCTGGCCGACGACCCCGAGTGGTCCGCGCGCGCGCAGGCCGTGGCGGCGAAGGTGCGCGACGCCGTGGAGATCGACGCGCCCCCGGGTCGCCAGTGCGACGAGCGCGTGGCCGTGCACGACGCCTGCCACCACCTGCACGCGCAGGGCATCGGCCCCGAGATCAGGCGCACGCTTCGCGCCGCGGGCGCGACCCCGGTGGACCTCGGCGATGGCGGTCGCTGCTGCGGCGCGGGCGGCATCTACAACGTGCTCGAGCCCGGGATGGCCGCGACGCTGGGCGAGCAGAAGGCACGGGCCATCATCGCCACGGGTACCGATGTGGTGGCGGTGGCCAACCCGGGGTGCGCGATCCAGATACGCAACCACCTGCAGGCCCTGGGGTCGGACGTCGACGTTCGCCACCCGCTCGAGATCGTCGACTGAGGGGGGCGTCCCCCGGGAACGTGCACGGCGGGAGCACACCCGGGCATCGTGGATGATCTGCGCATGAGCTCCCGTGCACTCGCCCTCATCGCCGTCGCGTCACTCGCCCCGGCCGCCGCCGCGCTGGGCGTGCCCAACCCTGACCACCGGCTGCGCAACGGCATCGGCGCGGGCGGCGTGCGCCTGGGCATGAGCGAGGGTCAGGTGCTGCAGGTGCTCGGCAGGCCCGACGACCGCCGCGCAATGCGCACCGAGCTGGGGGCGTTCGTGGACCTCTCATGGCCGGGCATCACGGTTCGGCGCTGGGACGGCGCGGGCGGGCGCGTGGTGGATATCGCGGTGACCGATCGCGGAATCCGCATGGCCAACGGCATCGGAGTGGGGTCGTCACTCGCCCGCGTTCGCAGCGCGTTCCCCAAGGCGTCGTGCGACACATCGCCCCTCGTGTGCACCATCGGCAACCCGGTGCCCGGCAACACGGTCACCACGATCCGGTTCGGCCGCACGGGCCGGGTGTCCGAGGTGAGCGTGGGCAGGGTGATCGACTAGCCCCACGCGCTAGCGTGCCGCGGCATGGAAGATCAGGCACCGCAGTTCGGTCCCCGCGGGGACTTCTCGATCTCGTGCGACGTCGACGCACCCCGTGAGCGGGTGTTCCGCGCGTACACCGACGCCGAGTCGATCTCGCACTTCTGGGCGCCGGAGGGCGTGGAGATTCCGCCCGAGAGCGTCGACCTCGAGCCCGTGCCGGGCGGCGCGTTCAACATGGTGATGAAGGTCGGCGACGACGAGTTCCCCATGACGGGCACCTTCGCCGACGTGGTGGAGCCCGACTACGTGGAGTTCCACGAGCCCGGCCTGGACATCCGGTGCACCATCTCGTTCGAGGACATCGGCGACGGGCGCACCCGGGTCACGGTGCTGCAGACGAACGTGCCCGAGGAGTTCCGCGGCGAGAACGCCGAGATGGGGTTCCAGAGCAGCTTCCGCCGGCTGGCGGCCTACCTGGCGGAATCCCCCGGCTGATCCCGCAGCGCCCGGATTGCCCGGGCGATCTCGCTGCGATAGAAGCCGGCCAGCGCGTACGCGCCCGACGGCGTGAGGTGGTCGCGGTCGGCCACGAACCACGGGCGCCCGGCGCTGAAGGCGTTCCAGTCGGCCACCTGCAGCCACCTGTAGCGGCTGGCCGCGCGCCGTACGGCTGCGTTGACGCCGGGGGCGAACGGCGCGATGCCCTGCAGGTTCACCCACACGGCGCGGCGCACGCCTCGTGCCTTGAGGGCAGCCATCACGCGCGCGATGTCATACGTGGCGCCGGCGTCGTTGTACCCCACGTGGATGACCACGATGTCGCCGAGGGACCCCGGCATCGACTGGATGACCGACAGGGCGCTGGGCGGGTTGGGCGGGCAGGGCGGCGCCACCAGGCGCCTGCACACCTTGAGGTCGAACAGGGCCGACCACCTGCCGGTGGCCGCGGCGCGCCCGCCGCTCACGTAGTCGAGGCCCGTGCCCACGGAGTCGCCGATCACGGTGACCTCCGGAACCCGTGCGGGCAGGTCGCTTCGGGACGCCGTGGGGCCCGTGGGGCACGACCGTGCGGGTTCGGCGATGCCAAGCGCGGTCAGGTCGAACTCGGCGCAGAAGCCACCGCTCATGGGGCCGGCCGTGGGCACCTGCACGCGTCGCGAGAAGGTGACCACGCCGCCCACCGGGGTCAGGGCTACCTGCCCACCGGCCAGCCTGCGAAGGCGCGTGGTGGTGCGCGACCCGCCGTATGCCACCCACCGCATGGGAATCGCCGTGGGCGGGGCGGCGGCGGGCGTGGTGGCAACCGGCGTGGTGCCCGTGGACGTGGGAGGGACGACCGGCGCGGGCAGGCGGTACGACAACCGCCACGCCATGGAGCGCCCCTGGCGATCGACCGTGCCCTGGCCCTCGTCGGGTGCCGGGGCCGCCGCGCCCACGCCGGGCAGGCCCGCCGCGACGCCCACGGCGAGTGCGGCGCCCAGCAGGGCAGTCAGGCGCCTGGGTGTTCGCGCAGCCATGCGACCGCCTTTCGTATCTCGCGTCGGGTGAAGGCGGCCATGCCCCATGCACCGGCCGTGGTCAGGTGCACCTGGTCGGGGCCGAACCACGGGCGCCCACGGCTGGCCCGACCCCAGTCGGCCACCTGAATACGACTGCTGCGCCGTGCGGCCAGGCGGATCTCGGCGTTGATCTGCCGGTAGCTCGACTGGGTCTCGCGCAGGGTCACCCACACCACCCGGCGGACGCCACGGGCGCGCAGCGCGCGCATCACCCGCGGCACGTCGTAGGTGCCGGCCCAGTCGTTGTATCCCACGTTGACCACGGCGACGTCACCGAGCGATCCCGCCAGGGACCCGGCCGCCGACAGCACGCTGGATGCCCCGGGCAGGCATGGCGCCGCCAGCAGCCTGCGGCACGTGCGCAGGTCGAACCGCACCGAGTGATGCCGCGATATGGCGTCGCGGGTACCGGGCACCCAGTCGAATGCGGCGTCGACGGAATCGCCGAACACCGTGGCCTCGGGCACGTAGGCCGTGAGGTCGCGCCGCCGGGGCCTGTCCGCGTCGATGCAACCGGCATCGACCGGCGGCAGGCCGACCGCCGCGAAGTCGGGGGCCACGCAGAAGCCCCCGCTGCGATCAGATACCGCGCCCATGCGCGCACGGGCGGTGAACCGGTACACGCCCCCCGACACCGACACGTACCTCAGGCCGTGCGACACCGGGCGCAGCGTGCGCGACGACCGCGCACCGGCGTAGGCCCTCCAGGCCGTGGGCACGACGCCCGTGACCTCGGGCGGCAGGCGGTACTCCACCGTGGCGGTCATGCGGTGTGCGTCGCGGGTGACGATGGCGGGCCCGGCCACTGGCGCCACGGATGCAACCGGGGCCTGCGCGCCGGCCAGCGCGGGCGCGATGGCAAGCAGGCAGGCCCCGGGGGCGAGCACGAAGCGCATGCGGTGCTACCTCTGGTTGAGGGCCCTGATGACGAGCTTCGCGAACTCCGCCGAGCCCTTGGCGTTGGGGTGCACGCCGTCCGGCTCGAGCAGCGACGAGTTGCGCGAGGCCGGGCCGAACCAGTCGACCACCCGAACGTTCTTGTTCGACCTCAGCCCGGCGATCTGCGCGTTCAGTGCATCCATCCAGAACTGGGCCTGGCCGTCGCGGCGGGTCTTGTTGTCGCGCGTGTACGTGTTGACCACCACCACGCGGGGCACGCGCTTCACCACGCCCATCATCTCCTTCCACTGCTCGGGCTTCACGGGCCCGTTGGTGCCGAGGGAGATGACGGCAGCACATGCCTTGGGCCCGAGCGCCGCGCGCATGGCCGAGATGCCCTGCTGGAACTGCCTGCCCGTCTTGGCGTCGACCGTTGCCGAGGGGCCGCCGAGCGCGCGCTGCAGGGCGCGCTTCTGGCCGTAGTTGTCGGCGGCCATCCACAGCACGGAATCGCCGATGGCGGCACCGGCGGTGGACGCCGTGCAGCGGGCCTGGTTGGCGGCCTGCCCCGAGGCGAGCCCCGTGGCCGGGAGGGCGGCGGCCGCGAGGACGGCCACGCCGATGAAGGTGGAGATGCGTGAAGGGTTCGTCATGCGCTGCAGGGTACCG
>CAMCDF010000121.1 GCA_945873475.1 Bifidobacterium breve
GCGGGCCCCCGCGGCACGCAGCACGGCGGCCAACGGCGCATCGGCCGAGACCCGCGGTGAAGCACCCCCGGCGCCGTGCAGGAACGGCTCGGGCCATGCCCCCACCACGCCGCGAACGCTCTGCATGCCGCTCCAGGCACGGTGGTCCCACCAGGCCACATCGCCGTCGGCCAGGTCGGACGACCGTGCGCCCACGGGCGACTCGAAGCCGTTCACGTAGAAGAACCAGTCGCGCTGCGGCGACGATGACGAGGCACGTCCCAGCATGGACGTGACGAACCCGCCGCCGTAGGCGGTCTCCACCGGGGTCACCCCGCGCAGGGCGTCCATGACGCTGCGCCCGGGCGCCACCCGCTCGTCGAGCAGCACATCGGCGCCGTGGTCGGCCGTCACCACCATGCGCGCCGCCGGGGCACCCTGGGCGGGGCCCGCGGACTCCGACTTCCGCTCGCATCCGGCGCCCGCGAACGCCACGAGGCCCACCAGCGCGGCGGCAACGGCCGCCAGCGCCCGGCTACTCATGGTGCAGGGCATCCAGGGGGTCGAGGCGCGCGGCGCGACGGGCGGGCAGCACCGCGGCCACGATGCCCGCGATGATGGCGACCACCAGGAAGATGAGCAGTTGCAGCCATGGGATCTGGAAGACGATGCCCTCGTCGCGCAGGCCCAGCGAGAACACCCAGGCCAGCAGCACTCCCAGCACGATCCCGATGACGGCGCCGATACCCGATGTGATGGTGCTCTCGTACCGCACCATGCGACGCAGCTGCGAGCGCGTGAGGCCGATGGCCCGCAGCATGCCGATCTCGCGGGTGCGCTCGGTTATCGACAGCACCAGCGTGTTGACGATGCCGAACAGCGAGATGACCACGCTCATCGCCAGCAGCACGTAGAGCAGGTACAGGATGGAATCGACCCGGCTGCTGATCTCGTCGCGGTACTCCGCGTTGGTGCGCACCTCGGCCACCGGGAACGGCGTGAGCGACTTCGCCACGGCGTCCTTGACGGTTCCCGGGTCGGCGCCCGGGTCGATGGTGGCCAGCACGAACAGGGGGTCGCGCGCCTGGATGACACGGGCGATGCCCGCACCCGAGGTGATGAACCCGCTGTTGAAGAGGATCTGGTCGCGGTAGAGGCCGGTGACGCGGAACGTGGCCGTGCGGCGCGTGGACGACGCCGCGGTGAACGAGTCGCCCATGGCCAGGCCGGCGTCTCGGGCGAACTCCTCCTCCACCACGGCGGTGCCGGGGCCCAGCGATGCCAATGCCTGCTGCGTGCCGTCGACCCACTCCAGTGAGAGGGCCCGCGACGCCTCATCGGGCTCCATGCCGTACGCGGTGGCCCGCTGCGCACCGTTCACGCGCACGGCGTCGGCCAGCACCGCCACCACGTCGTTCACGCCGTCGGTGCCCCGAACGGCCGGCACGCTGCCGGCCGGGATGGGCTGGAAGCTTCGACCCGAGATGATGAGGTCGCCGCGCAGGCTGCGGTCGATGGCGCCGATGACCGACTCCTTGAGCCCCTGCGCGAACACCGCGACGAAGGCCACCAGGCCGATGCCGATCATCAGCGCGGCCGCAGTGGACGCCGTGCGCGACGGATTGCGCGTGGCGTTCTGCCGGGCCAGGCTGCCCGAGGCGCCAGGCAGGCGCTCGAGCGGCCAGCCGATGACGCGCGCCAGGAACGGCACCGCGTACCGGCTGAGGCCCGCGATCGCCAGGAACACCAGCAGCGCCCCGAGGGCCATGGTGAGCAGGCGCTGCGTGGCCGCGGCGTCTGACGACAGCGCGAGAACGATGATGACGATGCCCACGACGGCGAGCAGGCCCGCGAAGGCCGGAGCGAACCGCGAGATGCGCGACCGGGGTATCTCGGCGCCCTCGCGCAGGGCCGCCACCGGCGGCACGCGGCTGGCGCGGAGCGCGGGGATGAGCGCCGCCACCACGCTGACGATCACGCCCACGAGCAGCGCCGTGATGGCGATGCCGATCGAGAACTGCGTGGATGCCACGGGAATGCCCCCGGGCAGCAGCGCGTTGAACACCCACACGAGCAGGGCGGCGAACCCGTAGCCGCCCGCGATGCCCACCAGGCCCGCGACCAGTCCGATCACGAAGGCCTCGCCCACCACCGACGCCATCACCTGACGCCGGCTGGCGCCGATGGTGCGCAGCAGACCCAGCTCGCGCAGCCGCTGGGCCACGGTGATGGAGAACGTGTTGAAGATGATGAAGGCGCCCACGAACAGCGCGATGACCCCGAACGCCAGCAGGGCCGGGCGCAGGAAGGTGTTGATGGCGTCATTCACCTGCGCGGCCTGCTCGGCGGCGTCCTGTTCGCCGGTGCGCACCTCGACGGTCTTGGGCAGCGCCGCGGTGAGCGTGCGCGCGAGCGCATCGGGGCTGACCCCGGGAGATGCCTGCACGGCGATGGTGTTGGCGCGTCCTTCGAGGCCGAACCAGCGCTGGACGTCGCTGATGGGCGCGATGACGATGGTGGCGCCGCCGATGGACGACACGTTGGCGAACGTGACCGTTCCCGTGAGGGTCACCGGCTTCACGCCCGACCGCGTGGCGATGCCCAGGCGGTCGCCGATGGCGAGCCCCTTCGATGTCGCGAGGGCCTCGTTCACCGCGACCTCGCCCGGGCGTTCCGGATACCGCCCCGACGAGATGTCCGTCGACCGGAATGGATCGGGCGAGAGCGAGAACACGAACGACGGCGCACCGGTCGACTGCACGTACTCGCCATTCACCACGGGCGATCCGAGCGCCGCCACCTCGGGGGCCGCCTTCTGCACGCCCTCCACGCGCTCGACGCGCTTCACGAACGACTCGGGCAGCGTGGGGATCGCCCCGAACTGCCCCTCGAAGTCGGTGGTCGGGGTGATGCGCACGTCCACACCCGAGTTCGCGGCCGTGAAGATCTCGTCGAACGCCCTCGTGATCTGACTGGTGAGCACGAGGGTGCCCGTCACCATCGCCACGCCCAGCAGGATGGCGATGGCGGTGAGCGACGCGCGCAGCTTGCGCTGGCGCAGCCCGGCGAGGATGAGCCGGATCACGTGCGGTCGAGGCCCCGCACGGCGTCGAACACCTCGTCGGCGTCCATGCCCTCGCGGTCGAGCACCACATGGCCGTCTGAGAGCAGCACCACGCGGTCGGCGATGCTTGCGGCGGCCGGGTCGTGCGTGACCATCACCACGGTGCGACCACTGTCGTCCACCGCACGGCGCAGGAGCTGGAGGATCTCGTGGCCGCTGGCCGAGTCGAGGTTGCCCGTCGGCTCATCGGCGAAGATGACCGTGGGGTTCGACACCAGGGCGCGCGCGATGGCCACTCGCTGCTGCTGGCCACCCGAGAGCTCGGACGGCCGGTGGCCCGCACGGTCGGCAAGGCCCACGTCGGCCAGCAGGGCCTCCACGCGGTCGTCGCCTTCGTGCGTGCCCGCGATGCGCAGGGGCAATGCCACGTTCTCGCGGGCCGACAGCATGGGAAGCAGGTTGAACGACTGGAAGATGAACCCGATGGACTCGCGGCGCAGCACCGTGAGGTCGCGGTCTGACAGCCCGGCCAGCGCGGTGCCGTCGACCACCACCGAGCCGGACGTCGGGCGGTCGAGCCCGGCCAGGCAGTGCAGAAGCGTGGACTTGCCGGACCCGGAGGGACCCATCACCGCGGTGAACTGGCCACGGGGGAACTCGATGGTCACGTCGGCCAGCGCGTCGATGGCCGCCTCGCCCTCGCCGTATCTCCGGCCAAGGCCCTCTGCGCTCACCGCCGGACCCTGCGCGCCATTCGTGGTCATCTGCTCCTCCATTTCGACTGCGCACGCTAGCGCGTGACCCCCGTACCCATTTGGGCGATCTCCATTGCCGATACAGCCCACATGGCGCTACCGTGCGGTTCAGGCGATGGAGAAACTTCCTCCCCACATCGAGATGTGCCCGGCGGTGCCCACCCGCAGCGATCCGCGCGGCTCGGCACTGGCCATGCGCGGGGTCGGGCGCGTGCTCGGCGGAAAGCCGATCCTCAAGGGCATCGACCTCGACGTTCCCGCCGGAACCGTGCTGGCATTGCTGGGCCCATCGGGCTGCGGCAAGACCACCCTGCTGCGGTGCATCGCGGGGCTCGACCGGCCCGACGCCGGGCTGATCGCCGTGGACGACTTCACGGTGTCGGGGCCCGAGTGCTTCATCCAGCCCGAGAAGCGGCGCATCGGCATGGTGTTCCAGGAGCCCGCCCTGTTCCCCAACCGCACCGTGGGCGGCAACGTGGGCTACGGCCTGCCGCGCGCCGAGCGCGACGGCCCGCGCGTGGAGCGCGCGCTTGCGCTGGTGGGCCTCACGGGCGCGGCCGATCGCATGCCCTCGACCCTGTCGGGGGGCCAGCAGCAGCGCGTGTCGCTTGCCCGCGCGCTGGCGGCCGAGCCCTCACTGATACTGCTGGATGAGCCGTTCTCGGCCCTCGACGCCCCGCTGCGCGCGGAGCTGCGCGGCGAGGTGCGCAGGCTGCTGGCCGCGGCGGGCGCCACCGCGGTGTTCGTCACCCACGACCAGGAAGAGGCCTTCCTCATCGGCGACCGCGTGGCCCTGATGCTGGATGGCAGGATCGCCCAGGTGGGCACACCCGCCGACCTCTACGAGCGCCCCGCCAGCCGGGCGGTGGCCACGTTCGTGGGCGATGCCAACCTGCTGCCTGCCCAGGCAGAGGGCGACGTCGCGCTGACGCCGGTGGGCAGGGTGCCCCTGGCGCGCCCCGCGCATGGTCGCGTGGAGGTCGTCATCCGCCCCGAGTGCGTGGCGGCGTGCAAGGGCGACGACGCCATCGTGGAGCGCATCGAGTACTACGGCCACGACGCCGTCATCGT
>CAMCDF010000122.1 GCA_945873475.1 Bifidobacterium breve
ACGGCCCAGAACACCACCAGCGCGAGTGCGAAGTTCACGATGATCTTCGCGGCCACCGCGCCCGAATGCTTCATGCGCGAAAGCCCCATCTCGAGGGCGGCGAACCCCGCCTGCATCAGCAGCACGAGACAACCGGCCACGATGACCCACACGGTGTCGACTGGCACGAAATCCAAGGGGTCCTCCGGGGATGACGGGGCTTCGAGGGCCCCTCTCCGGGGCCCCGACACGCTCGCACCGCCGCCCCTCGGCTCTCATGGCCGCATGTACAACCCCCGGCGGCCCATCATGTACATGGGGACAACCCCGCGCTCAGCGGGGGCGGCGGCTCCGGGCCCGGGCCACCGCGATGCCCTCCTCGACCGACGACACGCCGAGGGCGCTGAGCAGGGCGCTCACGTCGGCGGGAACGGGCGCCTCGCCTGACACGATGGCCGCGGCAGCCATGAGGCGCACGCCGTCCCGGCCCGCGTCGACGCCCGCCAGGCCGTCGCGGGTGATGCGCCGGTAGGTCGTGAGCACACGCCGATGGGTATCGCGCCCGTCCTTCGTGAGGCGCAGCACCACACCGCGGCCATCCTCCGGATGCGGCGAGCGCTCGATGAGAGCGCACTGCTGCAGGCCCGCCAGCTGGTAGGTGAGCCGGTTCGAGGGAATCCCCAGCGCGCGCGCCAGGGCGTTCGTGCGGATTCCGTGCCTGCCGGACCGCTGTATGCGATCGAGCGCGAGAAGGTCAGACAGCCGCAGGGCATGCTCGGCCTCGAGCACAGATGACACCGCCCTCTCGGCGGCCTCCCAGGCCTCGCCCAAGCGGGGGATCGCCAACATCTCCATGTCGTCGGCGAACAGACCGCCAAGCGGCTGCAGAGACGCATCGCCGTGCATGGCGCCTCCGGGGGCATGTGTTACTGACCGCACGGACCCGATTATAACCACGCCGGACATGGTGTTCGGATGACGGGATGGAGGATGACGGGATCGAACCGACGACCTCCTGCTTGCAAAGCAGGCGCTCTCCCAGCTGAGCTAATCCCCCGGGCGCCGCGGACGGTACCACCCTTCGACGGCGTATCGTGACCTCATGTCCGACGAGGCGCTGGCTCGCATCGACCAGCTGCTGCAGATGCAGCAGGAGCACCACCGCGAGATGGCAGCGCTCATCGAGCAGTACCGGACGATGGCATTCGAGGCCGACGACACCGGGCCGGATGAGCTCTACACGGTGGTCTCAACGCTGCCGGGTGGCCGCTACCACGTGCTCACCACCCACGTGCGTGAGACATGGCTGGTGCTCCAGGCCGACCTCGCGCGGATGATGCCGGAGCAGTCCGGCATCGACGACCCCACCTAGGGGATTCGCGCGCCCAGCGAGGCGTCGAGGTCGCCGTACTCCCAGCCGTAGCCGCGGGCGCGCGCCACGACGGGATCGGTGCGGTGGCTGTCCGTCACAAGCACCGCGGCGTCGCCGAGCGTCAACTTGAGCGCCAGCGCAGGCGTGGGCATCACGGCGGGGCGGCCAACGGCACGGCCGAACGCCTTTGCCACATCGGCCTGCCGCATGGGCTCAGGCGCGACGTTGTTGAACGGGCCCTCCCAGGCATCGTCGCCCACCGCGGCGAGGATCATCCCGACCACGTCCGCGATGTCCACCCATGGCACCCACTGCCGGCCACCCGCGAGCGGGCCGGCCATTCCGGCGCGGGCGAGCTTGGCCAGGCGGGGGATCACCCCGCCATCCTCCGCCAGCACCATGCCCGTGCGCGACACGGCCACCCGCACCCCGCCGCGCGAGGCCGCCATCGCCGCGGCCTCCCAGGCCACCGCGACCTCCGACAGGAATCCCGTACCGGGGCCCGCCGGCTCACCGAGCAGCTCGTCGCCGCGGTTGCCGTAGTAGCCGGTGGCGCTTCCGCTCACCAGCACGCGCGGCCCGTCGCCCGCGGCCAGCGCATCGGCGATACGGGTGGTGGTGATCACACGGCTGTCGTGGATGAGCTTCCTGTGCTCGCGCGTCCAGCGGCCCTCGGCCACCGATGCGCCCGCGAGGTTCACGATGGCGTCCACGCCATCCATGGCGGCGCCCGGCAGATCCTCGAACACCGGGTCCCACTCGACGGTGGGCACGCCGTGAACCTGCCCGTTGGAGCGCGAGAGCGGCACCACCTCGTCGCCACGGCCGATGAGCGCGGCGGTGAGATGACGGCCGATGAGGCCGCTTGCCCCTGTGATGGCTACCCGCATGCCCCGATGATGCCCGGTAACGTCACCGGAAACGGTCTCTACGGGAGGAAATGTCGATGGCAGCAGAGTTGCTGGAGGTTCGCGGGGTCGAGGTGAAGCGCCGCGGGGTGGTGGTCACCTGGCTGCTGTACCTCGTGACCCTGGGCATCTACGGGCTCTTCCACTGGTTCTACATCAACCGCGAGATGCGCGACATGTCAGCGGCACTGGGGAAGCCCTTCGACAACAACCCCGTCAAGAGCGTGCTGGCCCTCTTCCCCGGTGGTCTCCTCGTCGTCCCGGCCATCTGGACCTGGGTGACCACCGCGCGCCGCACGCGCGACCTGCGCGAGATGGCGCTCGACGGCCGCGCCGGCGATCACACCTCGATGGGCCTCGGGGTCCTGCTGGGGTTCATCTACGGGCTGAACCACCCCTACCTGCAGGCGTCCCTCAACGGCACGTGGGAGATCCTCGAGGCGTAGCCCTGCCCGGGCCGGGCTAGTTGCGCGGGGGCGGCTCGCCGTGGCCGTACTCGCGCGACGCCGCCGGGTAACCGGCCAGCACGGCATCGATCTCCGACTCCTCGTCCGCGGATAGCGGCGCGGCGGCAAGCGCCGCCGCGCCGCGGGCCTGGGCGGCGTCCCTGGCGCCCACGATGGCCGAGGTCACCTCGGGGCGGCGCAGCACCCAGGCCACGGCCAGCTCGGCAATGCCACCGGGGCGGCCGGACTGGGCGGCGATCTCCTCGAGGCGCCGTACGACCGCGATGCGATCGGCGAAATGCTCATCGGCGAACAGCTCGCTCTGGGCACGCCAGTCGTTGGCCGGGAACGACGTCGACTCGTCCATGCGGCCGGTCAGCAGGCCGTGGGCCAGGGGCCCGTAGGCCAGCACACCGACGCCGTGCTCGCGGCACCAGGGCAGCTCAGCCTGCTCCACCTGCCGGCGCATCACGTGGTAGCCCACCTGGTACGACACGAACGGTCCGGCCGCGTGTGCATCCTGAAGATCGGCGAGGTGGTAATTCGACACCCCGATCCAGCGGATCTTCCCCTCGTCGCGCATCTTCAGCAGCTCCGCGAAGGTGTCATCCGCAGGCACACCGGCCACGGGCCAGTGCACCTGGTAGAGGTCAACCGAGTCCATGCCCAGGGCGGTGAGCGACCGCTCGAGCGCCATGCGCATGTAGGCGCCTGATGCCTCGCGCCAGATGCTCAGGCCATCGTCGGTGACCTCCCAGGCCACGCCGCCCTTCGTCGCAACGATCACCTCATCGCCGCGCTCGCGCACCACCCGGCCCACCACCTGCTCGGCGCGCCCCTGGCCGTAGATGTCGGCGGTGTCGATCCAGTTGATGCCGGCGTCGAGGGCAGCGTGGCAGGCCGCCGCGCTGTCGCGATCGTCGGCCCCGCCCCAGCGCCCCCCGAACTGCCATGTGCCGAGGCCGATCACCGTGAGGTCGAGATCGGATGCGCCGAGGCGTCGGGTGTCCATGTCTATCCCTTGGTCACTGGGGTGAGGGCCAGCAGCAGGCCCCCGTCGTCGTCATAGGCGGGGAAGATATCGACCACCGCGTCGCGGTCCTCGTCGAGCCCGTGGGGCCGGAAGGTGCACGGCTGCTGCTGAACCCGCACGCCCCACTCGAGGCTGCGCGCGATGGGGTCGTCGGTCGCCCCGGGGAACGCCAGGCCAAGGGCCGCGGATACCTCGTGGCCGATCATCTCGCCGTCAGGCCATCCGGTGACCGGCGCCGACGAGTGGCCTGCCACCAGCACGCGTCGCTCCCGGTCGCAGGCGATGAGTGCCGTGATGGGGCCCGCGTAGTAGTCGTCCATCAGTTCGAAGACGAACCCGAATCGGCACTTCGGGCATCCGCGGGGCTGGTGGCCCTCGGCGCGCTCGGCTCCTGACACCCGATGGGCGCAGCTGGGGCAGATGAATACGGCCATGGCGGGCTAGGGCCTGTACGCGCCATCCCACGGCGCCAGGTCAGCCGTGCCGGGAATGCGCCAGGTCCACGATGGATGCCCGGTGCTGCCACCGGCCATGCGCTGGATCTGGCCGACCAGCGGCACGAGGTCCATGGGCTCCACCAGCGACCCGGGCGTCATCGGGTCTGCCGCGAACGAGAGCACGCGCCCCTTGCCAACCGTGCGCAGCACCGCGGCCGGGCGCTGGTCGAGGTGCGTGGCCACCACCGTGGCGCCCGCGGGGACATCCGAGAACGTCCACGAGCGCTTCTCGTCGACCGGCACCGTGTAGAGGTCGGGTGGCACGTTCGTGCCCAGGGCGCCCTTCCTCACGAGCAGGGCGCTGCCGGCGTCGCCGCCCAACCGGCCGCCCATCAGCGCCGACCCGATGTCGGAGAGGTCCTTGTTGGCGGGCGTGCGCGCAAAGGCCTTGGGGTCGGTGACCACCAGGAACCCGCCCGCGGCCACCCAGTCGCGCAGGGCCTCGGCGAAGGGACGATCGAGGGTGTCGCCGCGCGGCAGCCACACGACCTTCGCGCGCGCCAGGCGGTCGCGCTGGGCCGCGAGGCGCTCGTCGGTGTCGAACACGAACGGCGCGCCGTTCAGCTC
>CAMCDF010000123.1 GCA_945873475.1 Bifidobacterium breve
CCAGGCCTTCGCATAGAGGCTCGTGGCCCGTGCCTGCGCCATTCCCGACACGCCGGGCCGCACGGCGGAGGGCTCACCGGGCACGTCGAAGTACTCCAGGGCTGCCCAGTCGATCTGGCCGTTCGCGCGCCCTGCCAGCATCGGCAACAGCGACTCGGCCAGCTGCGCGGGGGTCCATGCGTCGTTCAGGTCCCTCCACCGCCCGATCGTGGCGACGGGGTTGACCATGAACCCATGCCCCCGCTTGTACGTGAGGATGACGCCGTCAGGGTCCCGGGCGATCACGCGCTCGCCCGGTGCCGCGCGCCTCTGGTACCACCACGCGTTGACCCTCAGGGCCCGCCGGGCCGTGGCCTGCCTGCCCTGCGGGGCCCCCGGGCTGGCCGCGGAGCGGGCAAAGCCGATGAGCCAGTCGAGGTCCGCGCGTTCCTGCGATCCGGCCGCCGCCCTGCGGCGCATCGCCGTCAGCAGTGTCCACGCCTGGCCCTCGGCCGGAAGGGCCTCGGCAGCGATGCCGATGGCGGGCGGTGGGTCGTAGGGCGCCAGCACCGGGCCCGGATCGGCCTTTGCCTTCGGTGCGGGGGCCTTCGGCGCGGGCGGAGCCTTGGGCGGGGCCGGAGCCCTGGGCGCGGGCGGAGACTTCGGCTCGGGCGCGGACGGGGTCGTAGATGGCTCCGGCTGCGGATCCGTGGTCGACGCCGTCTCGGGTGTGACCGGGGAAGGCGAAGCGACGCTGCCCGCGTCATTCGTGCGGCGTGGCGTCGATGATGGGGTGCGCGCCGCGGCCGGTTCGATGACATCAGCGCGCAGGGTCGGTGGCGGGGCCTCGGGCTGCAGCTCGGCCACGGGAGGCAGCGGCTCGGCATCCATGGGATCGCCGGCGTCATATGTGGGCTCAGAGGGATCGGCGGCCACCACGACCATCACCGACTCGCCGTCGGCTACCTGAGCCGCGATGAACCAGCCCCCCGCAACCGATGCGACGATGATCGACACGAGGGCCGCGAGGGTGAGCGCAGGGGATGTGCGACGTCGTTGCATCGATGGGATCTCACGTGACCCTAGACGCCCGCCGCGGACGCGACGGCTATGCTGCGCGACCGTGTCACAGCCCGCCCCGTCCTTCCAGCAGATCATCCTCGACCTGCACGCGTACTGGGCGTCGCGTGGATGCTCGCTCATGCACCCGTACCACACCGAGGTCGGGGCCGGAACGTTCAATCCCGCGACGCTGCTGCGCAGCCTGGGGTCCGACCCCTGGCGCGTGGCGTACGTGGAGCCGTCGATCCGCCCGACGGACGGCCGGTACGGCGAGAACCCATTCCGCCTGCAGCACTACTTCCAGTACCAGGTCATCCTCAAGCCGTCGCCCGACGACGTGCAGGATCTCTACCTGGGGTCACTCACCGCCCTGGGTCTCGACCCCGCGGTGCACGACGTGCGGTTCGTCGAGGACGACTGGGAGGGCCCCACCCTGGGCGCATGGGGCCTTGGCTGGGAGATCTGGCTGGACGGCATGGAGATCACCCAGTTCACGTACTTCCAGCAGGCCGGCGGCATCGACCTGGCGCCGATCTCGGTGGAGCTCACCTACGGCCTCGAGCGCATCGCCATGTACCTGCAGGGCGTGCGATCGGTCTACGACCTCGAGTGGGCGCCGGGCGTCACCTATGGCGACGTCTACCAGGAGAACGAGCGGCAGTGGAGCGCGTTCAACTTCGAGGTGGCCGACACCGACACCCTGTTCCGGCACTTCGAGGACCACGAGCGCGAGTGCGCACGCTGCCTCGACGCCGGTCTGGTGCTGCCCGCCTACGACCAGGTGCTCAAGTGCTCGCACTCGTTCAACCTGCTCGACGCCCGCGGCGTCATCAGCGTGACCGAGCGGGGGTCATACATCTGGCGCGTACGTGCGCTTGCCGCCCGGTGCGCCGAGGCCTGGCTTGCGGCGTCCGCCCCTGAGGTGACCGATGCCTGACCTGCTCATCGAGATCGGCTGCGAGGAGCTCCCCTCGAGCGCCTGCCGCGAGGCCATCGCCCAGGCACCGGGGCTGCTCGACGCCGCACTGGCCGACCTGCACCTGGCCGCAGGCCCGGCGGTCGCCTGGGTCGCACCGCGCCGCATCGCCGTGTTTGCCGAGGCGGTCGCCGGTCGGCAGGGTGGAGGAGCCCGTTCCGTGCGGGGGCCTGCTGCATCGGCTGCATTCGATGCTGATGGCGCGCCCACCAAGGCCGCCATCGGGTTCGCGCGGGGCCAGGGGCTGGAGGTGTCCGACCTCGCGGTGCGCGAGGACCCCTCCGCAGGTCGCGACTTCGTATGGGCGGATGTCGCGGGAGATGATGCGCCGCTCGCCGATCTCGTCGGCGACATCGCGCAGCAGGTGCTCGAGGGCCTGCGCTTCGGCAAGACCATGCGCTGGGGCGATGGCCGCGGCCTGCGGTTCTCGCGCCCGGTGCGCTGGATCACCGCGAAGGCCGGTGCAGACACCATCACCGGCGAGGTCGCGGGTATCCCGATGGGCGGCATCAGCCAGGGGCACAGGTTCCTCGGCGCTCCCGTCGATGTCGCCGAGGCCGCCGGCTACCGCGACCGGCTGCGCGGGGCCTGCGTCATCGCCGACCACGTCGAGCGCCGCGAGGCGATCATGCAGGGGCTCGATGCCGCGGCCGCTGCCGCGGGTGGCACCTGGAGCGATCCGGCAGGGAAGATCGAGGAGGTCGTGCACCTGGTGGAATGGCCCAGCGTCATCACCGGTCGCATCGCCTCACAGCACCTCGCCCTGCCGGAGCGCGTGCTGGTGACCGCGATGCAGAGTCACCAGCGCTACATGCCCCTTCATGGCCCGGATGGCGCCCTCATGCCGCTGTTCCTTGCGGTGTCGAACGGCGACCCGGCCGCAGCCGCTGTGATCGTGCGCGGCAACGAGGACGTGCTCGATGCACGCCTGCAGGACGCCGCGTTCTCATACGAGCGCGATGTGGCCGCGGGGCTCGAGGAGCTCGATCGCAGGCTCGACGACATCGTGTTCCACGCGCGCCTCGGCACCCTGGCCGACAAGCGGGCGCGGCTGGTGGCGGGCGCGGCCGACCTCGGGGCTGCCACCGGCGCCGCGGCGGCCGACGTGGCCACTGCCGAGGAAGCCGCGGCGCTCGCCAAGGTCGACCAGGGGGCCATCCTGGTCGCCGAGTTCAGCGAGTTGCAGGGGTTCGCGGCGTCGCACTACGCGCGCCTGGCCGGACGATCCGACGCCGTGGCCGACGCAGTGGCGCAGCAGTACCTGCCCGAGGGCCCCGACTCGCCGGTGCCGTCCACGGATGCCGCGGCTCTGCTGGCCTGCGCCGAGAAGGTGGACAACCTCGTGGGCGCGTTCCTGATCGGGGAGATCCCCTCGGGCTCGAAGGACCCCTACGGGCTTCGCCGGGCGGCCGCCGGGCTGGTGCGCGTGGCCCTGGAGCAGGGGTGGGACCTGCAGGTGGCCGACGTCCTCTCCCCGGCAATGCAGCGCCTGCGTGACCAAGGGGCGGATCTCACGTTGTCCGACGCAGAGGCACTCTCGGCCCTCGAGGACTTCATCGCCGACCGGCTCGTTCACCACCTCGGTCAGGAAGGCGTGCCGCAGGACGCCGTGCGGGCTGCGCTGGCCGCCGACCCCGGTGGCATGGCCACGGTGGCCGACTGGGCACGTGCGCTGCACGCACACCGCGACGACGCCGCACTCGTGCGCGCGGGCACGGGGGCGAACCGCTGCCGTCGCATCATCGCCGGGTCGGAGCATGGCCTCGGCGGGTTCACCTCGGGCGGCGACGCCGACGAGGACGCCCTGGCCGCCGCCCTGGACGTGGCTGACGCCGCGATCACGGCTGCACGCGACGCCGGGGATCCCTCGGCCGCCATCGCCGCGGCAGAGGCCCTGGGCGAGCCGGTCGACGCGTTCTTCGAGAAGGTCATGGTCAACGCCGACGACCCACCCACGCGCGATCGCCGTCATGCGCTGGTGCGAAGGGCGGGTGAGGCGTACGGTCGGGTCGCGGACTTCGAGGTCCTCGTCCTGAAGGGCGGTGAGTGATGCCTGAACCCACGTCGAAGTGGGTCTATTCGTTCAGCGAGGGTTCCCGCGACATGCGCGACCTGCTGGGCGGAAAAGGGGCGAATGTCGCTGAGATGACGGGCCTGGGGCTGCCGGTGCCGCCCGGCTTCACCATCACCACGGCCGCGTGCATCGCCTACCTGTCAGCCGGGGAGTCCTTCCCCGATGGCATGGAGGATCAGGTACGCGACGAGCTCTCGCGCCTTGAGCGCGATGCCGGCAAGGCCCTGGGAGACCCCACCGACCCCCTCCTGGTGTCGGTGCGCAGCGGTGCCCGCTTCTCGATGCCCGGGATGATGGACACCATCCTCAACCTCGGGCTGAACGACAGGAGCGTCGAGGGGCTTGCCGCCGTCACCGGCAACGAGCGCTTCGCCTTCGATTCCTACCGGCGCTTCATCCAGATGTACGGCGATGTGGTGTGCGATGTGCCGCGGGCGCGCTTCGACGCCGCGCTCGATGCCCTCAAGGCCGACCGCGGGGCCGCCAGCGACGTGGACCTCGACGCGACGGACCTGCGGGGTCTGGTGGCCTCCTACCGTGCGATCTTCCTCGAGCACCGCGGTGAGGACTTCCCGCAGGACCCCCGCCTGCAGCTCGACGGCGCCATCCGCGCCGTGTTCGGCAGCTGGCAGAACCGCCGGGCGTACGACTACCGGCGCCTGCACGGGATACCCCACGA
>CAMCDF010000124.1 GCA_945873475.1 Bifidobacterium breve
CGCGCCAGGGGAAGCCTGCCGAGCGCGATCACCAGCGCGATGCCGGCCGCCACCGCCAGCCCGGCGCCGGTGCCACCGGCACTTCCCGCCAGCACGATCAGCGCGGCAGCCGCGGCCATCACGACCACCTGCACCACCACGCCCCGCAGCCAGCCGGCCAGGTACGCGCCGGTAGACGCGACCGCCCGCCCGTGGCGCCTGGGCAGCACCAGCCCGCCAAGCAGGTCGAAGGGCAGGCTCACCAGCACGTAGGCGCCGAGCACGGCGAACAGCAGGCCCGCCTGCGTGCCCGCCGACGCATCCGCGTCGGGCAGCAGCGACGCCCCGCCCGCGGCCAGGAAGGCGATGCAGATGACCACCCAGGTGCCCACCGCGGTGATGCCGACCAGCAGGCGGGATCGCGCATACGTCATGGCGCCGAACGTATCACCGGCGGGGCCCCCTGCCGGGGGGAACCGACCTACGTGCCGCGCTGGTCCCCGGCGTTGCGCTGGCGGGCGGCCTCCACGCCTGCCACGCGCTGCTGGTGCAGCCCCGCCGCCTTCGCCCTGGCCACGTCGCCCGACGCCTGCAGCCCCTCCAGCGAGCCCTGGAACTGCGGCATCACGAACCGGGCGAACAGGTCGAGCGACCGCAGCGTGGCCTCGGGTCCGGCCCACTCGTGGCCCCACGCGAGGAACGTGCCGAACCCCCCGGTGCGGTCCTCCAGGCCCCGGATGAACTCGATGAGGTCGTCCGGCGTGCCCACCACCCACGACCCTGCCTCGATCATCTGCTCGACGGCCATGTGCTTCGGGCCGGGCACCGGCGCGGGGCGCCCGGTGAGCGCCTGCACGTACTCGAACATCCACTCGCCGGCACCGGAGCGGATCTCCTCGACCGCCTGCTCCCGGGTCTCGGCCAGGTGCACGGGAACCACGATGCGCCAGTCGTCACGCGACGCCGTGCGTCCGGCCCGCGCAGCGGCATCCTCCGTGATGGCCCACTGGGCGGGCAGGTCGGACACCCCGAAGAACAGCGACAGGGGGGCCGCGCCCACGCGACCGGCAAGGGCCATGCCGAACGGCGATTCCAGGCTGGGGATCGCCAGCGGCGGGTGGGGACGCTGGTAGGGGCGAAGCTGCAGCACGGCGTCGTGCATCTCCCACCCCGGCCCCGACGCCGTGAGGGGCTCCGTGCTGGTGAGCAGGTGCAGGATCGCCTCGAGGTTCTGCTCCATGCGGTCGCGGATCTCCGCGGCCGGGATGCCCAGCATCGCGGCGTCCGACAGGTGCCCGCCCGGGCCCACGCCGAAGTTGATGCGCCCGCGCGTGAGGTGGTCGAGCAGCACGATGCGGTCGGCCACCATCAGGGGGTGGTGGTAGGTCAGGCTCACGGCTCCCGTGCCCAGCCTGATGTGCCTGGTGCGCTCGGCGGCCACCGCCAGGAAGATCTCGGGCGAGGCGATGTACTCCCAGCCCGTCGAGTGGTGCTCGCCCACCCAGACCTCGTCGAAGCCCAGGCGGTCCATCGCCACGATCACGTCGAGGTCACGCTCCAGCGCGAGCGTGGGGTTCTCGCGCGGGTCATGGAACGGCGCGAGGAATGCCCCGAAACGCATGGGTCAGCCGCCCAGCAGACCGGTGATCTGGTCGAGGCTCACGGTGCGGGCGCCGGTGGGAGCGGTGACCTCCACGGGCGCGTTGAAGTCGGAGAGGCTCGCCGTCAGGTCGAGGTCGAGGGCCTTGACCGAGGGGGCTGCCGCCAGGGCGTCCTCCGACAGCACGTCGGCGCTGGCCCGGCGGATGATCATCTGCTCCTGGTCCACCCACACGTCGATCACGCCCGTCTCCAGGTCGCTGCCCGCACCCGTCGCCCCGGGCTGCACCAGGTCGTCGGCGCCCAGTCCGCCCGCAAGCCCGCCGATGCCCTCGGCCAGCGCCTTCTCGTCGGCCGTGCCGCGGATGTGCACCACGGGCACGCCGTCGATGTCCTCGCTGCCCACGATCTCGGGGTTCTCGATCCAATCGGCGATCGCCGGCGCCAGTCGGGTCGCGTCGAGCGACCTCACCGCCTGCGCCGGGAGATCGATCTTGACGGCCTGCCCGAGCACCGATGCGTACAGCTCCCCGCCCACCTTGGTGATGTTGGCCTGGAGCGGGCCGGGCCCGATGTTGGCCGTCACGTCCAGCGTGAAGTCGCCCGGCTTCTTCGCCGCGCCCTCTCCACTGATGTCGATGGGGTTGCGCAGGATGTCCCCGAGCGCGCCACCACCATCCACCTTTGCCGTCGCCTTCAGGTCGATCCCGAAGCGGTACGACGTGAGGGCCTCGGTGTTGGCGGCGGCCTTCGTGAGCACCTGCTCGGCCGTCATGCCCTGGGTGGCGTCGGTTCCGCCGCCGCCGCAGCCGACCGCGACCAGCGGTACCGCGACGAGGGCCATGAGTGCGATGAGGGGGCGTGGCATGACGCCGGTATACCATGCCGCGCGTGCCCGCGACCCTTGAGCTCATCCCGCTCGGAACCGGCGCGGCCTATGGGCAGCCCGATCAGGCGCAGAGCGGATACCTGGTGCGCGCCGGCGATACCGCCGTTGCGCTCGACCTCGGGGCGGGCACCTTCAACCGCCTCACCGGGCATGTGCAGCCCACCGGCCTCGATGCGGTCATCATCACCCACCTGCACCCCGACCACCTGGCCGACCTGCTCGCGGCCCGCGTGTACATGGCGCACGGCCCGGGCTTCGGCCACCCCCTGCACGTGCACGCGCCGCCGGGGCTGATGCACCGCCTCGAGGGAATCTCGGGCGGCGAGTCGTGGGCCGGCATCACCGCGCACGACCTTCCCGCGGGGTCGGGAACCCTCGCCATCGGCGACCTGGCCATCAGCCATGCCGAGGTACCGCACCTGCCTCCCACGCATGCAATCCGCGTCGGCTACGGCGGGCGGTCCATCACATACGGCGCCGACTGCCGTCCCAACGACGACCTGCCACGGTTCGCGCGCGGCACCGACCTGCTGCTGCTGGAGTGCACATTCGGCGAGGGGGAGATACCGGATGGCGTCATGCACATGAACGCGCAGGCGGCGGGGGAGATGGCGCGCGCTGCGCAGGCGGGACGGCTGCTGCTGGTGCACGGCCAGCCCGATGTCGACCGCGACGCCTCGGTGCGCATTGCCGCGGACGCCTTCGGGGGGCCCGTGGAGTGGGCGCGTGAAGGCCACGTGTACGCCGTATGAGCCCCGACCCACAGCCACGCCGCACCCGGCGACCCGGCGGACGGTCGCTGGCCCTCGCCATCATCCTCAGCCTCGTCATCGCGGGGCTCGGGCACGTGTACATCGGCCGCTTCGGCCGCGCGCTCATCTGGTTCATCGGGGCCCTGGTCATCGGCGTCATCCTCGACCAGCAGGGCAGCCTCACCCCGGGATCTCTCATCGTGCTGGTGGTGCTGGGCATCGCGGCGGCGGTGGACTGCCTGGTGATGCTGCGCTTCTTCGGGAAGGGTGCGACCGGTGGCGATGACCGTCGGTGACGTGCTCGCGGCGCTCGAGCCGCTGGCCCCATCGCGCCTGGCCGAGGACTGGGACAACGTCGGCCTCATGGTGGGCCGCCGCGATCGGGCTGTCACCCGCGTGCTGGTGGCGCTCGACCTGCGCGCCGCCGTGCTCGACGACGCCGCCCGCACCGGGTCAGATCTCGTGCTGGTGCACCACCCACCCATCTTCCCCGCGCTGTCGGCGGTGAGCGACGCCCGTACCGCGGGCGCCCTGGTGCTGAGGGCAGCCGAGGACGGCGTGGCCGTGGTGGCCGCACACACCAACCTCGATTCCGCGGCGGGCGGCCTCAACGACCTGATGGCCACGGCACTCGGCATGCGCGCCACGGCGCCCCTGCTGTCCGATGCGGATGATCCCCCGGTGGGGCTGGGGCGCGTGGGTGACGTCGACCCGATCGCGCTTGGCGACCTGGCCGCCCTCGCCGTGCAGGCGTTCTGCCCGCGCAGGGCCAACCTCGGCATGGTGGGCGACCCCTCGCGCCGCGTATCGCGTGTTGCGGTGTGCACGGGATCGGGCGGATCGCTGGTGGAGCAGGCCCGGCAGGCCGGCGCCGACGCCTACGTGACCGGCGACCTCAAGTACCACGACGCCGACGCGGCCGAGGACATGGCGCTGGTGAACGTGCCCCACGGGGCCGTGGAACAGGCCGTGCTTGCAGCGTGGACCCCCCGGCTGGCCGACGCACTCGCGCCGTCAGGGGTTCCGGTGCAGTTCACCTCGGTGGACACCGACCCGTGGCGGGATGCCTGCTAGTCTCCACGCCGCTTCGCGGATGTAGCTCAGTTGGCTAGAGCGTCTGCTTGCCATGCAGAAGGTCGAGGGTTCGAGTCCCTTCATCCGCTCCTCGCAGGGGCCCCGCTATCGCGGGGCCCCTCTGCGTTTTCGGCCCGGTCACGGCGCATCCACAGCCACACGCCCAGCGCGCCGGCCAGCGAGAACGCCAGGGTGCCGGCACCCAGCCCGCCGATGACATCGGTCAGCCAGTGGGGGCGCAGGTACACGCGCGTCAGCGGGATGAGCAGGGTGATCACCGCGCCCAGCACCACGGGCCACCGGGCGCCCCGCAGCGCGGGAATCACCAGCGTGGCCACGATGCCGAGCACCAGCCACATCACCCCGTAGGTGGAATGGCCCGAGGGGAAGGACGTTCCGCTGCCGGGCGCCACGGCGTCGAGCGGCCGCGCGCGCTCCACCACCGCCTTGCCCACCCGCACGATGGCGAT
>CAMCDF010000125.1 GCA_945873475.1 Bifidobacterium breve
CATCGGGCTCGACGGCTCGGGCGCGAACGACTCGCTGTTCTCGATACCTGGCGGCGGCGGCGTTTCGACGGCCCTTGCCGGCAACTTCCTCTACTGGGCAACCCTCGCGGGCTCGGATATCGGGCGCGTCGGCCTTACCGGTAGCCCGGCATCCGCTGCCTTCGTGCAGCCGGCTACAGGAGCAAAAGACGCGCTTGCGCAGTCCATTGCCGTGAGTGGCTCGCATATCTACTGGACCAACACGAACTCCAATGCCATCGGGCGGGCCAACATCGATAGCACGTCGCCCAACGCGACGTTCATCACGGGAGCCTCGAGCCCCGCTGCGGTGGCCGTCACCTCCACGCACGTCTACTGGACCAACTCGAACCGGACGATCGGCCGCGCCACGCTCGACGGAACAGACAAGACGGTCTCGTTCATCTCCACGGGCGCCAGCGCAGGGCGCGATCTGAAGTCGCTCGCCGTCAGCATCGGCGGCAACGACCCCGCGCCCACGCCCACCCCCACCCCGACGCCCACGCCCGGCCCTGCGCCCGCACCCGGCCCATCCACCCCGTCCACGGCCAGCACCACTGCTCCCGTCAGCGAGACGCCGAAGGGCAAGGACGCCCAGGTCGTGGTGAAGCTGCAGCTGGGGGCATCCGGGCGGTACACCTTTATCTACCAGCGCGGCACCGCGGCCAACGCCACGCGAATCCCCATGCGCAAGGGCAGCCGCATCGGCAAGCGCGTGCTGAAGAAGACCACCACGGCGGCCACCTTCACCACCACCGATGCCAACGCCAAGCTGGTCATCAAGTCATTGCTGAAGAAGGCCCAGGCCCGTGACTGGACCCTGCGGGTCATCCGCCGGGCGAGCGACGGCACGCTGACCGACTCGATCATCAGGAAGTAGCGGGAGCCGGGCTCACGCTGCCCCTGGGCGCGCCCCGCTCAGGGGCAGCGTGGCCCGCAGCACGGTGCGCCCGTCCTCGCGGCGGCGCAGCCAGGTGATGCTGACGTCGTCGAGCATCGCCGACCCCAGGCCGGGCAGCCCGGCGGCGGCATCGGGGGCGCCGTCGTCCGACACCACGAGTTCCACGGTGTCGCCAGCCGGCTGGGCGAGTACGGCGACGTTCGCCGCGCCCCCGTGGCGCACGGCGTTCGAGCAGGCGTCGGTGCAGATGTCCACCACCGATGACGCCAGTGGCGGGTGGTCGTCAATGCGCGCTGCGAGGTCGTCGGGCAGCGCCACCTCCACGGTGCACAGGCCGTCCCATGCCTTGGCCACGCCCGCGAGGGCCTCGCGCACCCCGGTGCCCTGCCTGCCGGGCTCCAGGTGGCCGAGGGCCTCCACCACCAGCTGCTCCGCCCCCGCCAGATCGCCCTGCTCGACGCGCATTGCCGCTGCGCGCACGGCGGTCTGCACCGGGCCATGCAACGCCCGCGACATCCGGCGCTCCTCGTGCCACGCGACGGCCCCGGCAACAGCGGCTCCGTACTGAAGCCGCGCATTGCTGGCCACCAGCTCGGCGTCGGCGGTGTCCGCCTGACGACGGTACCCCTGTTCGATCGACAGGCCCAGCACCACCACGAGCCCTCCGATCATGATGCTGATGGGGCTGCGCCACGCGTTGTCGCTGCCCGCAGCACCCATGATCAGGCCCCATGCAGCCCCTGCGGCCACCAGGCCGACGAACCCGCTGGCGACGAGTGCGGGGCCGCGCGCGCCTGGGCTCATCGTCCGAAGCCGCGGCGTGACGAGCCGTCCAAGCAACGCGAGCGCGCCCGCGATGAGCAGGCCGCCAATCACCGCATAGGCCAGCCCGCGCACGAGGCTGGCGTTGTAGGCGGTGAGCATGCTCAGGCTCATCACCATCAGCAGCACGGCTCCCCAGAGCGGACGGAACGGCTGGCCCAGCGAAGCCGCGTTCCACACGTCGGCCCATCGGATGCGCCCGACACCGGCGGGCTCAGCCGCCCGTGGCGCTGGGGCCGGCAGGGGCACCATCTCGTGGCTCATCGGCCGGATCACCTCATCGGCGTCGGCCCGCAGCCCGGGTGCGAGATCATCGACCCGGCCGCCCTTCAGCGCCGCCAGGCGGTCGAGCAGCAGGCTTCGCACCTGCGCGGTCGCCCTCTCCTGGATTTCCGCCGACTTGGCGATTGCGTCGTCTTCCGCCCGGCGCAGATCGTCCCCCTGCGCTCTCAGTTGGCGGCGGCGCGCCTGGCTGGTGCGCACGAGGTCCATGATCGTCGCGGTGATGGACATCGCGAGAGTGATGGTGATGACCGAGGCGATCACCCGGAAAAGCAGGCGCGGCTCGCCCGTGCCCATGAGGCCGAGCAGCAGGCCCAGCACGACGCCGCGGACGATGGCGCCGACCACGAACATCAGCAGCGCCCGGCCCGGGCGGGGCCTCACGGCGACGTCGCGCAGCAGCAACGGCCGCAGAGCGAGCATCACCGCGAACATCGCCGCCACGGCTGCCACGTTGGCGGCCAGGTTGAGCACGACGTTGAATCCCGACTGGCTCGTGAAGCGGTCGGTCATGTTGCCGGCGATCGATGTCACCAGGCACACCCAGAACGCCGTCCAGCTGAGGGCGCTGGGTCCGCCCATGCGGCGGGTGATCAAGAGGTGCGCTCGGGCAGCCCGGATACCTGCGCGAACTGCCGCACGGCCTCCACGCGCGGGTTGAGCTCGCCGCGAGGGTCGATTCCGAGCCTCTTGTAGATCTCTGCGATCAGGTTGGCCACCGACGACACGCTGCAGCCACGCCTCGTGGCGATGGCGTCGTTGTCGAAGCCCTGCGACATCAGCGTGAGAACCTCGAGCTGGGCGGGGGTGAGTACATCGAAGGCGCGCGAGCCGTCGCGGTCGTGGCGTACCTCATCGGTGCGCTCGGCCACCACGGCGTCGATGGCCGCCACGATCTGGTCGGGATCCTCCACCAGGTCCTTGCGGATGAAGCCGGCACCGGGCGGCAGGGTGGCGTCGGGGAACCCGGCGGTCGCCAGGTCGGGGTAGCGGGTGAGGATGATGATGACCACCCCGGGATGCTGGGCGTGGATGAGGTGGGCCATGTCCACGCCGGAGGGGCCGCCACCCAGCTCCAGATCGATCAGCGCGATGTCGGGGTCGAAGGCCACCAGGGCGTCGCGGGCATCTGCCACCGAGCTGGCCGCATTCACCTCGAACCCCTTCTGCTCGAGCACATCGCGCAGAAGGCTCGTCATCAGGGGGTCGTCGTCAACCAGGAGCACGCGCCGCAGCCAGTGGGGGTCCATGGTGAAAACCCTACGGCCGGATCGTCCGCCCGCCTAGCCCTGCGGTGGCATTTTCACCATCGATTCCCAGGCTGGCCATCGAGGCCTGTGACACCTTTGAGCTAACCCCCGGCGTGGCGTGGTGCCCGCCGAGACCTTCGGGAGGAGATCTCGTGAAGAAGCACATCGTCGTGGCGGCGACCGCAACCCTTGTCGTCGGGTTGAGCGCAGGCGTGACTGCCGCAAGCGCAGCCGACTACATCTTCTGGACCGCGGAGGGTTCGAGTCAGGGCGCGCAGAGCATCGGGCGGGCAAACCTTGACGGGACGGGTGCGAACGAGAACCTCGTCCCCGGTTCCGCGGGCGTCGACATGCCGGCTGGCGT
Organism: Bifidobacterium breve; assembly: GCA_945873475.1. Taxonomy (GTDB): domain Bacteria; phylum Actinomycetota; class Thermoleophilia; order Miltoncostaeales; family Miltoncostaeaceae; genus SYFI01. Next base: position 3,638 of record CAMCDF010000125.1, read on the forward strand.
GATGGCCAATTCGAGCAGCATCTTCTGGCTCAATGGGTTGAACGGCAAGACATTGGCAAAGGCGAATACCGACGGCTCCGGCGCGCGCATGGACATTGCTGGGGGCTTGCTCGGGAGCACGGGGGTCGACCAGGCAGCGCTCGTCGGTGACTTCATCTACTTCCCGAGCCCGACGCAGGTGGGTGGCTTTGGACCGACCTCGGCCGTCGGGCGCGTCGGCACAGATGGCACCGGAAAGACCGTCATCTCGCCCGCAGTCTTTCAGGGTGGGATGAGGTTCAGCCGTCTGGCGGGAGTCGGTTCGTACGTCTACCCGGTGGGCAACCAGAGTGCCTCGCTTGCCCGCGTCACCACCTCGGGCACAGTGGACAACGAAGCCTTCATCAGCGGCATTTCCCCGAGTGCCAAGGGGCTGGCGGCGTCGAGTTCGTACCTGTACTGGACGGCAACCGGTGGTATCGGCCGGGCCACGATTGACGGGGCGACGAAGCAGCCCTCCTTCGTGACGGGTCTCACGAATGTCGCTGACGGCATCGCTGTGAGCGGCACGTATATCTACTGGAGCGCGGGAAGCCGCCCGTCTGGCCCATTCACGATCGGACGCATGAAGGTCGACGGGACCGACCAGAACCCGAACTTCATCACCGGGTTGACGAAGTACCCGTCGTCCATCGCAGTCACCGGTGAGGGCACGCCCGCCCCGGCCCCGGCGCCGACCCCGACTCCCACGCCCACCCCGACGGCCACCACCCTGGCCACCCCGACGGTGAGTACCAGCGCCCCGGGTGAGAACGCGGTGGTCACGGTGAAGGTGCAGCTGGAGAAGAAGGGCAAGTACACCTTCATCTTCGAGCGCTCGACGTCCAACGAGATGTCGCGTGAGCAGGCCACCAGCAGCCGCGTGTCGATGCAGAAGGGCAGTAAGATCGGCAAGCGCCTTCTCAAGAAGGCCGTTACCGCGGCGGTGATCACCACCACCGAGGACAACGCCAAGCTGGTGACCCGCGCCCTGCTTCGCAAGGCGCAGGCCAAGAAGCTGAACCT
>CAMCDF010000126.1 GCA_945873475.1 Bifidobacterium breve
CATCGGTTTCTCGATGGGCAGGAAGGCCCCCGGGCTGGTCGAGGCCGGGGATGACGCCCGTTACGACGCCGTCGCACGGCTGGAGGTCGAGCGCTGGCAGGACACCACGGGCGCCCGGGTGTCGCTTGACGACCTGGCGCCCCTGCCCAGCGGGCCGCCGGTGCCCGGTGGGTGCGCCAGCGCATGTGACGTGTCATGCACGCAGCGGGTGGCACCGGCGCAGATCATGTCGATGATTGGCGAGCCCTTCGGCCCACCTCCGCCGAGCGCCGCCCCGGTGGTGCCGGAGGTGGTGATCGACCGTCGCGGCGAGGGGCGTTCGCTGGCCCTCATCTGCGCGCTTGCGGGCGCGGATCGCGGGGTCGTGGCCGTGGTGGCCGACATCCCGCGCCGCCGGGGCGCGCTGCACGACGTGCTCGCGCCGGGGCGCCTGGGCGTCGACGTGGCCGTGCTGGGCGGCGGCCGCTGCGATGCCGAGGCCGCGGTTGCCCGCCTGGCGCTGGCACGTGGTGGCCCCGTGCTCGCGCTGCTCGACTACCGCGCGCTGGCCGAGATCGCACTGCCGGAGGGCGTTCACCTGGTGGCCGTCGACCCGCCGGCGTCCGACGCCGAGGTGGGGTGGCTGCGCGCGGCTGCAGCCGGTCGCCCTGTGCATCTTGCGTGGGGCCCGGACGAGGCCTCGGTGTCGCTCGCCGTCGCGCTGTCCGACCTCGCTGTCCGGGAGGTCGCGCGGTCACTGTGGCCCGGTATCACCGCTGCGCCGGGCGGCCTGCGCTGGGCTGATGCAGACGCGGTCCTTGCCGGTGACGGCCCGGTGGCGCGGTCCCCCCGCGCCGTGGCGATCGCCCTGGCCGCATTGGTGGACGCAGGCCTCGTGGAGGTCTGCCTTGATGCGCTGGTGGCGGTGAAGGGTGCGGGGCAGGCCGATCTCGAGGCCGGGGCGATCGGGCTCAGGGCCGCGGCGCTGGCCGACGAGGCCCGGGTGCTGACCGGCCGGGCGATGACCATGGACCTGCTCGGGGCGACGCCGGAATGGCTTCCCGACATGACGGGCGCGTTATCGTAGGCCCCGTGGGTACTCCTCTCGCAGACCTCGGACTCTCGGCCTCGACCGGCGACGCGGACCTCGACGCCCTGGTTCGCGAGGTGCAGGGGCACCACCCGGATGCCGACGGCGAGGTCATCCGCAGGGCGTACCGGTACGCCGACGAGAAGCACCGCGGCCAGATGCGGCACTCGGGCGACCCGTACATCACCCATCCGCTGGGCGTGGCGCGCATCACGGCCGGGCTGGGCCTCGACCCCGAGACCATCCAGGCCGCGCTGCTGCACGACGTGGTTGAGGACACCGGCGCCAGCGTGGCCGATATCGAGGCCGAGTTCGGGCCCGCGGTGGCCGGCCTGGTGGACGGCGTCACCAAGCTCACCCGAATCCACTTCGAGAGCCAGGAGGAGCGGCAGGCCGAGAACTACCGCAAGCTCATCATCTCGATGTCGTCGGACATCCGGGTGCTCCTGGTGAAGCTCTCCGACCGCCTGCACAACATGCGCACGCTGTCGTACATGAGCAAGGCGAAGCAGATGCAGAAGGCCCGTGAGACCCTCGAGGTCTACGCGCCGCTTGCGCATCGCCTGGGTATCCACTCGCTCAAGTGGGAACTCGAGGACCTCTCGTTCGCGGCGCTGCACCCCAAGCGGTACGCCGAGATCCAGCAGATGGTCAACCAGCGCAGGGGCGACCGCGAGGAGTACGTGGACGCGGCCGGGGAGATCCTGCGCGGGGAACTGCAGGCCGTGGGTATCGAACCGGTGGAGATCACCGGGCGGGCAAAGCACTTCTATTCGATCTACGAGAAGATGACCCGCAAGGGCAAGGAGTTCAACGAGATCTACGACCTCACGGCGATGCGCGTGATCGTTGACTCGGTGAAGGACTGCTACGGCGCCGTGGGCATCATCCACTCGCTCTGGAAGCCCATGCCGGGGCGCTTCAAGGACTACATCGCCATGCCGCGGCTGAATATGTACCAGTCGCTGCACACGACGGTGATCGGCCCGCAGGGCAAGCCGCTGGAGATTCAGATCCGCACGGCCGAGATGCATCACACGGCCGAGTACGGGGTGGCCGCGCACTGGCTGTACAAGGCCGAGAACCGTGCCGCCGACGGGGGTGCCGAGGACCGCCTGGAGTGGCTCTCGCGCATGATGGACTGGCAGCGCGACACCACGGACCCCGGCGAGTTCATGGAGAGCCTCCGCAGCGACCTGTATTCGCAGGAGGTCTACGTGTTCACGCCCAAGGGCGAGGTGCGCGCCCTGCCCGCGGGCGCCACGCCGCTCGACTTCGCGTACGACGTGCATACCGACGTCGGTCACCGCTGCGTGGGTGCGAAGGTGAACGGGCGGATCGTGCCGCTCACCCACGAGCTCGAGTCGGGCGACTTCGTGGAGATCCTCACCACGAAGTCACCCCGGGGGCCGTCCCGCGACTGGCTCGGCGTGGTGCAGACCTCGAAGGCGCGCTCGAAGATCCGCTCGTTCTTCAGTCGCGAGCAGCGCGAGGACGCCGAGCACCACGGGCGGGACACCCTGCAGGACGCCCTTCGCAAGGCGGGCCTTCCCAACCAGCGCATCGTGGGCTCGCCGCTGTTTGCCCAGGTCATCCAGGACATGGGGTTCAAGCGGGCGGAGGACTTCTACATCTCGCTGGGGTCCGGCAAGACCTCCGTGCAGGTGGTGGTCAACAAGATCATCGCCCGGCTGAAGACCGACGAGGGCGAGGTCGAGCCCGCCCCCGCACTGCCCGACGCCCGGGAGGGGCGCAGCCGGCAGTCGGCCCCGTCGAGCGACCTCGGAATCGAGATCGAGGGCGTTGCAGACGTCATGGTGCGGCTGGCGAAGTGCTGCAAGCCCGTGCCGGGGGACGACATCGTGGGCTATATCTCGCTGGGCCGCGGCATCACGATCCACCGCGAGGACTGCCCGAATTCGCGCGCCCTCATGCGCAGCCCCGAGCGGTTCACGCCCGTGGCGTGGGGCGGCGAGAGCCGGCAGTCGTTCCGTGTGGAGCTGGCCGTCGAGGCGTGGGATCGCCACCGCCTGCTCGAGGACATCTCGCGCACCATCGCCGAGAACGGCGTGAACATCCTCGGCGCGAACTGCCAGGTGGACGACCAGATGGCCCGCCACAGATTCGTGCTGGAGATGGCCGATATCGAGACCCTGCGCGCCCTCACGAACCAGCTGCGCAACGTCGACTCGGTGTTCGACGCCTACCGCGTGACCCCGGGGTCCTGACCGTCCCGGGCTGCTGGTAGCGTCCCCGCCCAGTGGACGCGGTGGAAATCATCATCCTGGCGGCTGCCGGAGTCGGGCTCGTCGCCTTTCTGGTGCTGGCCGTCCTCATCCTCCGGCAGGGCCGGTCGCTCAAGGAACTCGAGGAGCGCATCGGACCCCCGGTGCCGCCTGCCGCTGCCCCGTCGCTGGAGAGGGTGCGGGCAGTGGCCGCCCAGTCGGCGCCCGCAGCGGTCGTCGCCACCGAGGCGGTTGATCAGGCCGGCCCCGCACCCACGGCGGGGGAGGCCCAGCCCGCCCAGGTGCCGTCCGAGCAGGGGGATGCCCAGCCGCGCCAGACCGCGCGCCAGGCGGCCGAAGCGCGGGCGGCCGAACAGGCTGCGAAGAAGGCCCGCGCCCAGCAGGATCGCCCTGCGACGTCGCCCGCTGCCGACGACGATGACGCCGGGTCGGGTCGTGGGCTCGTGATGGGCGCGACCATCGTGGTGATCGTGGCGCTGCTCGCGGCTGGCAGCTGGTATCTCTTCATCCGCGACGACGGCCCGGGCTCACCTGCGGCGTCGGGCCAGCAGGCCACTACCGCGACGGTCGCCGACACCGGGGAGATCCCCGAGGATGTCCCGCCGCTGGCGAACAAGGCGGCGTACACGGTGGCCGTGCTCAACGCCAGCAATGTCACCGGCGCAGCCGCCAACAAGGTGGCGCCCCGGGTGCAGGCCGACGGCTACACGCTGGGCGTGGTGGACAACGCGGCCAAGCAGGGGCTGGCCGAGTCGCAGGTGCAGTACGTGAAGGGGCGCCGCGAGGTCGGGTGGAACCTGGCCAAGGACCTCGGGGTCACACGGGCCGTGCAGGTCGACTCACTGTCCCAGGGGCGCATCGGCACGGCCGATGCGGTGATCATCGTCGGGAAGGACCTGGCGAAGTAGCAGCAGGGCCGTGGCCACCCCCGCCCGGGGTGTGCTGCTCCACGATCGTTCCGGCCGGCAGGCGTGAGCGCCACTTGCCCGGAATGACCTCCCCGTTCACCAGGGTCTCGCCCGCACGACCGTCCTCGCCACCCGCACGTCCCGCGGGTGCACTGCGCCGGCGCTCGGCGATGAGCGACACGTCGGCGTCCTCCAGCAGGCGAATGGCGCGTATCACGCCATCACCGCCGTGCCTGGCCCCGGCACCCCCTGAACCCCGGCGCACCGCGTATCGCTCGACCCGCACCGGCATGGCCAGCTCCAGGGCCTCCACCGGGGTGTTGAGGGTGTTGCTCATTGCCACATGCACGGCCG
>CAMCDF010000127.1 GCA_945873475.1 Bifidobacterium breve
GAGGACGACGACTTCCGCGTGCTGGCGGAGTTCGACAACGAGGACGGCGGCCAGCCCTACGGGTTCGACGCCGACGGCGGCGTGATGTGGGTGGGCAGCGCGAAGGGTTCGGACCGCTCGCGCCTGGTGGCCATCGACGTCGCCACCGGCGAGCAGACCGTGCTCGACGAGGACGAGGTGGCCGACCTCGGAATGCCCATCGTCAGCGACAGGGACCGCACGCTGCTGGGCGCCGCCTACCTGCGCGACCGCCTTGTGGTGCACACGTTCGACGAGCGCTTCGCCCGCGACTTCGAGAGGGTGAGGCAGATCGCGGACGGCGACCCGCGCATCACCGGCAGTGACGCCGACGAGCGCATGTGGACCATCGCCTTCGACAGCGACGTCGACCCCGGCGCCACGTACCTGTTCAACCGCGAGACCGGCGAGAGCGAGTTCCTGTTCCGCCCGCGGCCGTGGCTGTCGCCGGATGAGCTCTCGCCCATGACCCCCGTGCAGATCACCAGCCGCGACGGCCTCACGATGTACTGCTACCTCACCACCCCGCGGGGCATGGAGGCCAAGGGCCTGCCCATGGTGCTCTACGTGCACGGCGGGCCGTGGAGCCGCGACGCCTGGGGCTACGACGGCGTGGCGCAGTTCCTGGCCAACCGGGGCTACGCCGTGCTGCAGGTGAACTACCGCGGGTCCACGGGATTCGGCAAGCACTTCATGCATGCGGCTGAGCGCGAGTTCGCGGGGAAGATGCACGACGACCTGATCGACGCCGTCGACTGGGCCGTGGAGCAGGGCATCGCCGACCCCGACCGCCTGGCGATCTACGGAGGGTCGTACGGCGGCTACGCCACCCTGGTGGGCGTCACGTTCACCCCCGACCGCTTCCGCGCCGCCGTGAGCTTCGTGGGGCCGTCCAACCTGGTCACGCTCATCCGGTCGTTCCCCGACTACTGGCGTCCGTTCCTGGCCAGCACCTGGTACCGCTTCGTGGGCGACCCCGAGGTGGAGCACGAGCGCGAGGACATGTGGCGCCGATCGCCGCTGTCGCGGGTGGACGACATCGTCACGCCGCTCATGGTGATCCAGGGTGCCAACGACCCACGGGTGACCAAGCACGAGAGCGATCAGATCGTGGACGCCCTCAAGGGGCGCGGCATCGACGTGGAGTACATCGTGGCCGACGACGAGGGCCACGGGTTCGCCAAGCCCGAGAACCGCATGCGTGCCTACCGCGCCATGGAGACCTTCTTCGCCCAGCACCTGGGCGGCCGGGCCGAGTAGGCCCCCGGCGGGCACGTCGTCCTAGACCGCCACCACGCGAAGCCCCTCGGCCTTCGCCGCCCGACCCTGCTCGCGGTCGGCGGTCACGAACACCACGGGCCAGTCCGCGGCCAGACGCTTCGCCTCGACCAGCGCCACAGCGATGTGCATGGCATCGAGTGCCCGCACGCGTCGGCGAGACGCCACGCCCATCGCCACGTCGACCAGGGCGGGGTCAGTGCCGGGCAGCAGCATGAGGGCCTCGGGGCCGGCGAACATCGCGCCCAGGTCGGCATCGAGGGCCGTGTGGGCCCCGATGCGCTTCGCCCGCCGGGCTGCGCTCACCGCGCACGCGGTCTCCACCTGGGTGATCGTCCATGTCGCCGCGCGCCCGGCAGCAGCCGCCAGCACGTCCGTCGCCTGTGCATGCGCGTGCTCATCGAACATGAGCGTGCGCACGATGAGGCTGGCATCGATGTACGCAAGCGCGCGCGCCGGCATCACGGCCATGGCTCACCACGGCGATCCGCCATCAGCGCGTCGAACACCGCATCTGCTGCGCCGGCGGGCTGACGCGACATCCAGTCGCGCCGTCGCTGCTCGCGCTGCTCGGGCGTGAGGTCATCCACCGGCCACTCCCCGGGGGCGGCCAGCAGGCCAAGTGCTGCGGCGCGTGCACGGAACGGGGGGTGGTCTGCATCGCCGAGGGCGACGACGATTGCATCGGTGACGAAGTCGTTCAGCGACTGCCCCCGCCGGGCTGCTTCATCCCGGGCCAGGGCGTGCAGCGACTCGCTCACCCGCGTGATCATCTGCTTCATCGCCTGAAGATAGCAGTGACTGCTATCACCCACGGCCACCGGTGCGCGTGTCATGCGCCCACGGTAACGCCGGTTATGCAACGCCACCCGCACGCAGTGAGTCAGTCGTCGTCCGCGTCGGTCTCCCTGTCGAAGGGTGCCTTGCGGTCGCGGGGGCCGAGCACGCCGGGAGACCGGTTCACGGCCTTCCACAGCAGCACGGCCAGCACCCCGGCCACGAGCAGCGCGGTGATTCCCGCGGCCACGAGGCCTCCGCGGTACCAGGGCTCGCCCGCGATGGCCAGGCGCGCGCTCTTCAGGTCGTCGAGGCGCTCTATCTCGTAGGCGGCCAGGCCGTGGGCGGGGTAGCTGGCCAGGGTGCGGCGCAGGTCGGTCCTGGCACCCTCCAGGTCGAAGCGCGATACACGCTCAAGAGCTTCGCGGTAGGTGTACTGCGTGCGCCCCTCCCAGCCGCGCACGTTCGCGCGGTCGAGCACGCGCAGGAGCTCATCGGTGGGGGCCATGGCCCCGCCGCCCGCAGCACGCTTGATCAGCACCACCCCGCGCACGCGCCCGTTGCGGTCGATGGCCGGCCCACCCGAATCGCCCCTCTGCACCTCGTTGCTGATGAAGGTCATGATGCGCAGCGGGTTGTTCTCGAGCTCGCCTGTGCGCTCCATCACCCCCAGGCGCACGGCGGGCACCAGCGCGCCGCGCTGGGGCTCGGCGAAGGGGTCGTCGTCTCCGAAGCCCAGGGTGGCGATGGGTGTACCGCTGTCGACGCCCCGGTCCAGCCCCAGCGAGGGCGCGTTCACCAGGTTCGGAACCTTGAGCACCGCGATGTCGCGCATCTCGTCGGTTTCGACCACGGTCGGTGCCACGCCGCGGTTCGCCTTCGCGGCCTCACCGGCAGCGGTGGGGCGCACGATGCGCTCGACCGGCTGCAGGCCCACCGGCACGGGCTCGTTGTCCTTCACCCATTGAGCGGCGAGGGCGGCGGAGTGCGGCTTGCCCGCGAACGCCAGGTACTGGAAGTACGCGGCCTCCGACAGCTCATTCGCCGACGGCTGCACCACGTGGGTGGCGGTAACCAGGTAGCCGTCGGGCGTCACGCCGAAGGCGGTGCCCTCCCTGCTCACCGACCGCGCGCGTGGTGGCAGGTTGATGACGGTGCCGTCCTTGGTGCGCAGCCCCGTGAGCCTGGCGGTCACCTCCACCCGCCATACCGCGGGCATGGCAAGCAGCGCGGCCCGATCGAGCGGCTGCGGCGACAGCGCGTCGGGTACCCCGGCGGGGATGTCGGCACGTGCGTCCCCCGTGACCCCGGTGACAGTCACCCCCAGTGCCATGGGGACGGTCAGCGCAAGCGCGAGAACGTGGTGGCGAAGCCGCATCCGGGGGGAGGCTAGACCTCCCGGTGACTGTCACCGGGGGGAAACGGTGACTGTCACCGGGGGTCCCGTCACCGGGGGTCCCGGGGTGGGGGTGCGCTAGCGCCAGCCGCCTCCGCGCGGGCCACGCAGTGCGGAGTCCACGGTCATCGCGCCGTACAGCAGGCCGCTCACCGGCAGGGCCAGTCGCCAGGGCCAGGGCAGGGCGAACTCGCGGGTCACCGGGCCCGCCGCCACGACCATCGCCGCCCAGGCCGCCGCGCCCAGCGCCAGGGCCCACCACGCGCCCGCCCCCGCGCCCGAGGCCGCGCCGACGATGCCCGCGACCATGGCCACCAGCGGGCCGGCGAACATCAGCAGCAGCACCAGGGTGACGGCCGCGAGCAGCAGCCACGACCTGTGCAACTGGGTGAAGGCGCTGCGGCGCACCATGGTCCACACCGAACCCAGGTCGTCGTAGGCGCGATCGCTCACCACGCGGTCGCGGCTGAGCGCCAGGCGGGTGGGCATGCCCGCACGCAACTTCACCAGCCGTGCCACCGCCAGGTCGTCGATGAGTGCGCCCTTCAACGACTGCATGCCGCCGCCCGCCGCCAGGGCGTCTCGGCGCACCAGGATGCACCCGCCCGCCGCGGAGGCGATTCGCGACCCCGCCCGGTTGGCCCAGCGCGGTGGGTAGAGCAGGAAGAAGAAGAGGACGAACGGGGGGATGAGCAGTCGCTCAGCGCCCGACCGGCACCGCAGGCGCGCCATGCGGCTCTCCAGCCCCACCCCGCCCGCCACCGCCGACGCCACCAGCGACCGCAGGCCACCCCGCTCGTGGCGGATGTCGGCGTCGGTGAACAGCAGCCAGTCGGGCGGGTCGCCCTGGGCCTCGTGCGCCCGCACGCCCTGGTCCATGGCCCACACCTTGCCCACCCAGCCATCGGGCAGCGTCTGGCCGGTCACCACATCCACGGGCCTCGACGCCACCCGCGCCATCGCCCGCGCCACGTCACCCGTGGCGTCGGACGACCGGTCGTCCACCACCACGATGCGCATGGGCCCGGGGTAGTCCTGCTGGTCGAGCGCACCCACGGTGGGGCCGATCATCTCGGC
>CAMCDF010000128.1 GCA_945873475.1 Bifidobacterium breve
GCCATCGCCAGCAGCGCCATGGCCACCAGCGCCCCGAGGGCCGTGCCGATGGCCCTCTGAGCGGCCACGTTCACCGAGTCGCCCAGCGTCGGCTGCAGCACGCCGACCAGGGCGATGGATACCCACTGACCGTGCGTTATGCCGACCACGGGCGTGCCGGCGAGCGCCGTGAACACGCCCACCGATGCCCCCGTGGCGACGCCCAGGCGCAGCCCGTGCCTGAGGGCGGCCCCACGCGGGTCGAGCGCGGTTGCCAGCGACACCCCGTGCGCGGGTCGTCGCGGCCGGATGATGTGCGCCCGCGGCGGATTCGGCAGCTCGAGTGCGTCGATGGCGTCGTGAATCCGACGCTGCAGGCGCTGGGCCGCACGCACGCGTCCGCGCGCCACCAGCGAGTGGTGCAGAGCATCACCCGTGAGCCCGGCCGGGTCGGGCGCCGCCGCCCGAGCGCGCTCGACGGCCTGCGCCAGCGCGGTGGCGTCGGGCGCGTGGTGCTGATCCACCACGCCCAGCGCGATGCTGCGCGATATCGCCTGAACCTCGTGCAGCACGTCGTCGATTGCGTGACGCACCCTGGGCTCGGCCGCCTCGCGCCGTCGTTCGTCCTCCAGCGATCCCACCAGCGACACCACCCGCGCGCCGGCCACCAGCGTTGCCCAGAGGCGGGCCGATCGCGACGACCAGCCGGGCCTGCGGCTTCGCACCGACGCCACCGTGTCGCGGGCGCTCTCGATTGCCTCGAGCGCCGACTCCCTGAGGCGTTCGTCAGCCGGGCGCCCGGCGTAGTCGCCAATGGCCCTCCATGCCTGGCCGGCGGCCACCTCGGCCGGGGCGTACGGGGCGATGGGCCACGGCACCACCGAGATGAGCGCCACCCACGCGCTGCCCACGGCAACGGCCAGCACCGACCATCCGAAGGCGGGGGATGGCGTGAACGCCTGGGCGACGATGAAGATGATGAGGCAGGTGGGGGCGACCATCGAGGGAATGGCACCCCATGCGGTGGACACACCTGCGGCGACGCCTAGCGCCAGCATCACGAGCCCGGCGGCCAGGGCGTGGCCCGCGCACACGAGGGCGGCCATCACCACCAGCACGTTCAGCAGGGTCATCACCGCGTACACGCGGAGGTGCCGCCCGTAGCCGCCGCCCGGCTCGACCACCGATGTGAACAGCGCCGCCAGGGTGGCGAGCACCGCGAGGTCGCGCCGGCCGATGGCCAGGCCCACCACCAGTGGCGCGGCGAGGGCCATGGCCATGCGCAGCGCCGCGAGCGGGGCGGGCCGGCCCGCGCCCGGGCCCGCCACGCGCCTGGCCAGCCACCGCGCCCGGCGGCCCTCGATGCCGATGGCGCCGGGGTGCGGGTTCACATGGTCCATGCCGTAAGTCTCGCCGGTAGGGTTGCGGTATGGCCCTGCTCGGCGACGATGACATCACCACGGCGCTCGCGCTGCTGCCCGGCTGGGGGCTGGACGACGGCATGCTCGTGAAGGCGTACGTCTTCCCCGAGGGCTTCATGGCGGCCATCGCCTTCGTCGACCGCGTGGCGGTGGCGGCCGAGGATGCCGATCACCACCCCGACATCGACATCCGCTGGAACACCGTGACGCTGCGCCTGGTCAGCCACGACCAGGGCGGGCTGACGGAGAAGGACACCGCGCTTGCCGCGGAATGCGACCGCCTGGCCGTGGCATGAGCATCGACCCCGGGGTGCTGCTGCGAAGGGCGGCCTTCCGCATGGACCCCGAGCGCGCCCACGAGGCCGCGCTGCGGGCCCTGCAGGTCGGGGGGCCGGCGCTGGCCGCGGGGGCGTCGTGGATGTCGAAGCGCGACGGATCGGTGGGCCAGCAGCTGATGGGCCTCGACTTCCCCGGTCCGGTGGGCCTGGCTGCCGGCTACGACAAGTACGGACGCGCCGTGCGCGCCTGGGGCCGCCTCGGCTTCGGGTTCGCGGAGATCGGCACCGTGACCGCCCGGCCCCAGCCGGGCAATCCGCGTCCTCGGCTGTTCAGGCTGCCCGCCGACGAGGCCATCATCAACCGCATGGGGTTCAACAACGACGGCGCGGCCGTGACGGCGCGGCGCATCGCCGACGCCCGCCGCGGCGCCGGTGCGGGAATCCCGATCGCCGTGAACATCGGCAAGTCGAAGGTCACACCCCTCGAGCGCGCCGCAGAGGACCACCTGGCGTCGTTCCGCCTGTTGCGCGGGGTTGCCGACCTCGTGGTGGTGAATGTGTCGTCGCCCAACACCCCGGGGCTGCGCGAGCTGCAGGACCGCGACCACCTCACGGCGATCCTTGGCGCCCTGCGTGACGAGGACGCCTCGATGCGCCGCATCGATGCCCGGGCCCCCATGCCGTTCCTCGTGAAGCTGGCCCCCGACCTGCCCGACGCGCAGATCGAGGACGCCGTCGACCTGGCGGGCGAGCTGGGCCTGGCCGGCGTGGTGCTGACCAACACGACGATCTCGCGCGATGGCCTGATCGACCCCGGCGCACCCGTGGCGTCGGAGCAGGGCGGGCTGTCGGGCCCGCCGGTGAGGAAGCGCGCAGACGAAGCCGTGCGCATCGCCGCGCGCCGTGCCGGCGACGACCTGGTCATCATCGGGGTCGGGGGCATCATGGATGCCGACGACGCCTGGCAGCGCCTGGCCAGCGGCGCCTCGCTGGTGGAGGTGTGGACCGGCCTGGTGTACCGGGGTCCCCTCATCGCCCGCGACATCACCCTGGGGCTGATGCAGCGCATGCGTGACGAGGGCGTGTCGCACATCTCGGAGGTCACCGGCAGCGCACTGGCGGGCTGATGGGCCTCATCTCGCAGCTCGCCGTCATCCTGGTGGCGGTGGCCGTGATGTCGCTGCTCAGCGAGCGCCTGCGCATCTCGGCGATACCGCTGTTCATGGTGGCGGGGGTCATCCTGGGCCCCTTCGAGCCGTTCCCCACGGTCATCAAGCTCGACGAGCCCCTGTACCTGCTGGGCGAGATCGGCGTGATCCTGCTGCTGTTCTACCTGGGCCTGGAGTTCAGCCTCGACCGCATCCTGCAGGCGCGCAAGCTGGTGCTGACCGGCGGCGTGGTGGACCTGCTCATCAACGGCGGCCTGGGCCTGGCGCTGGGGTTCCTGCTGCTGGGCCCCGGCCCCGAGGCCGTGCTGCTGGCGGGGCTCATCTACGTGTCGAGCAGTGGGGTCATCACCCAGGCGCTCTTCGACTTCCGCCGCCTGGCCGACGACGAGACCGACCTGGTGCTGGGCACCCTGGTGTTCGAGGACCTGGCCATCGCGCTGTTCCTGGGCATCGCGTCGGGCCTGGCGGTGGGCACGGCAGTGGGCGGAATCGACCTCACCCTGCGTGCGCTGATCGTCATCCTGTTCGTGGCGGCGTTCCTGATCGCCAGCCACTTCCTGCCCCGCTACATCGACCGCATCAGTCCCCGTATCGAGCGCGAGCGCCTGGTGCTCGTGTCGTTGGCGTTGGTGGTGGGATCCGCCGCGCTGGCCGAGTGGGCCGGGCTGTCGGCACCGGTGGGCGCCCTGCTCGCGGGGATCCTGCTGTCGGAGACCGAGGCCCGCGACCGCATCGAGCGCCACCTCTTCGGCCTCCGCGACTTCGCCGCCGCGATCTTCTTCTTCACCTTCGGCCTGCAGATCGACCTGGGGTCGCTGGGGTCGGTGTGGTCGTGGCTGCTCATCGCCCTGGGCGTGGCGGTCTTCGGCAAGCTCGCCACCGGCTGGATCGCCGGGCGCATGACGGGCTTCACGAAGCGGCAGTCGTTCACGGTGGGCACCAGCCTCATCGCCCGGGGGGAGTTCACGCTGATCCTCGCGCAGCTGGCCGCGCTGGGTACGGCGCTCTCGCCGGAGTTCCGCGAGAAGGTGGTCTCGTTCGCCGGGCTGCTGGTGCTGGTAACGGCAGCCCTCGGGGTGATACTTATGCGGGAGTCCCGCACCATGGGTCGCGCCCTTTTCGGTTCCAAGCGCCGGAAGGCGCCCGACGGTGGTCCCTAGGAGGGTTCAGCTGTGATCGAGGTCCGCGAGACGCGTCTTCCCGGCGTGGGCAAGAAGTTCACCATGCGTACCCATCTCGGCGAGGACGTCTGCGCAGTGGTGCACATCGACGGCCGCCGCGAGCTGTACTACCGGCCCGACCCCGATGAGGACGCCGACGCGGTCATCGTGCTGTCGGACGAGGAGGCCCACGAGCTGGGCGCGATCCTCGGCGGCGTGGTGTACCGGCCCGAGTTGCTGGACAAGCTCGAGATCGCCCTGAAGGACCTCGCCATCGACTGGCTGGAGATCCCGCCGGACAGCCCGCTGGTGGGCCTGACCGTGGCCACCTGCCGCATCCGCACCACCACCGGCGGCACCATCGTGGCGATCATCCGCAAGGAGAACTCGCTGGCCATGCCGCATCCCGACGAGGTGCTCCAGGCCAACGACACGCTCGTGGTCATCACGACCCCGGAGACATTCGAGGCCCTCAAGCGCCTCGTCGCCGAGGGGCCCGCCCCGGACGTCCGCTGAGCCCCACGGGGCTCT
>CAMCDF010000129.1 GCA_945873475.1 Bifidobacterium breve
ACGATGGTCTTGCGGCGCACGGCGAACGCGGCGCGCACCAGCGAGCGCGTGGCCGGGTCGGGCGCCGGCGCGATGCGGTGCAGGCCCACCAGGGCGGAGTCCACGCGCGGGCGCGGCGAGAACACCTCACGCCCCACGGTGCGGCGCCCGGTGGACCGGCATGCCAGCTGCACCACCACGGATGGCCCGCCGTACAGCCGCGTGCCGGGTGGCGCCAGCCAGCGATCGGCCACCTCGCGCTGGGTCATCAGCGCCCAGTCGGTGACGCCCGGAAGGCGGCAGATGGTCTCGATCAGCACCGGGGTTGCCACGTGGTACGGCAGGTTGCTCACCACCTTGGTGGGTGGCGGGTCGAGCGCCCCGAGGTCGACCTTCATGCAGTCGCCCCAGTGGATGTGCACGCCCGGCAGGCCGGCTGTCGACTCCGCCAGCGGATCCCGCATGCGGGGGTCCACCTCGAGCGCGTGCACGGCGCGGGCGGTGCGCCCGAGCGCGGCGGTGAGGGTGCCCAGCCCGGCGCCGACCTCGAGCACCACGTCGTCGGGCCCCACCTCGGCCATGCGCATGGCCAGGTCGACCAGGTTCTCGTCGAGCAGGAAGTGCTGGCCCAGGTCGGTGTCGGGCCGGATTCCGTGGCGCTCCATCAGCCGCTGGGTGCCGACGCGCTCGGGCGGGGTGCTCACCACCCGAACACGCGGGCGGCCGTGGCCGTGGTGGCGCGGTCGAGGTCGGCCACGTCGTCGCCCCGCAGGCCGGCGATGCATTCGAGCGTGTGGGCCACGAATGCGGGCTGGTTGCGCTTGCCGCGCATGGGCACCGGAGCCAGGTACGGGGCGTCGGTCTCCACCATCAGCCGGTCGGCGGGAATCCTCGTGACGGCCTCGCGCAGCTCGGTGTTCTTCGGGAAGGTCACCGGGCCCGCGATGCTCAGCACCCAGCCGCGCTCGAGGGCCTCGTCGAGGTACTGCGGAATCGAGAAGCAGTGCAGCACCACGTTCTCGAGCCCCAGGTCGCGCAGGATCACCATGGTGTCGTCGGCGGCGTCGCGCGTGTGGATGACCAGGGGCAGCCCCAGCTCGGCCGCGAGCTCGCCCTGTGCGCGGAAGGCACGTGGCTGGTCGTCGGGGGTCTCGCGGTCGTGGAAGTAGTCGAGCCCCGCCTCGCCGATGGCCACCACCTTCTCGTGCTGTGCCAGGTGGCGTATCCACTCCACGTCGGAATCCCGCCAGCCGCCCCGGCCGGCGTCGACGGGATGCACCCCCACTGCCGCATACACCTGCGGGTACTGCTCGGCCAGCGCCACCGCCTGCTCACTCTGATCGCGCCCGCAGCCGATCGTGACCATCCGCTCCACCCCGGCCGCGGCGGCCGCCGCGATGAGGTCGGGAACCGGATCGTCACACGACGGCAGGTGGCAGTGGGAGTCGACTACGTCGTCACCTCATCGGCCTCGATGCGGGGGAACAGCGGCTCGGGCGGCACCACCCGGGCGCCCGGCGTGCCGGAATCCCACGTGGCCAGGCCAAGGTCGACGGCGTCTGCCGGCTCGCCCAGCGCGGCCAGCACCTTCCCGCAGGAGTCCGGCAGCACCGGCCACAGCAGGATGGCGGCGATGCGCAGACCGTTGGCCAGGCTGAAGAGCGCCTGGTCCAGGTCACCCGCGCGGGCGTCGTCCTTCGCCAGGGTCCACGGCTCGCGCTCCTCCACCAGGCGGTTGAGGCGACGTACCCAGCCCCACGCGGCCTCCACTGCGCCGGTGACCTCATCACGCCCGAACAGGCCCACGACCTCATCACGCGTGACCACGGCCTCCGCGGCCAGGTCGGCGTCGCCCCCGGGATCATCCGGCACCACGCCGTCGCGGTAGCGCTCGATCATCTTCGTGGTGCGCGACAGCAGGTTGCCGAAGTCGTTCGCCAGCTCGCTGGTGTAGCGCTGGTGGAAGCCCTCATCGGTGAACGTGCCGTCGTCACCGAAGCGGATCTCGCGGCACAGGTAGTAGCGCAGGGCGTCGAGGCCGTACCGCTCGATGTACGGGAACGGGTCGACGATGTTCCCCGTGGTCTTCGACAGCCGCTCGCCACCCTTGAGGATGTACCCGTGCACGAACAGCCGCTCGGGCAGCGCCAGGTCGGCGCTCATCAGAAGAGACGGCCAGATGACGGCATGGAACTTGAGGATGTCCTTGGCCATCAGCTGCAGCGTGGGCGGCCACAGGCGATCCACCAGGTCGGTGCCCGGCTGCGCATAGGTGAGGGCGGTGTAGTAGTTGAACAGGGCGTCCACCCACACGTACACCGTGTGCGCGGGGTCCCACGGCACCGTGACGCCCCACTCCACCTGCGCCCTGCTCATCGACAGGTCGTCGAGGCCCATCTCCACCATGCTGCGCGCCTCGTTCATGCGCGACTTCGGGCGCACGAAGTCGGGCACGGCGTCGTAGTGGGCCAGCAGGGCGTCCTGATAGGCCGAGAGCCGGAAGAACCAGTTCTCCTCCTCGATCCACTCGACCTCGCGCTGGTGGGTGGGGCACGTGTGCCCCTCGGCCAGGTCGCCCTCGTTGTAGAAGGCCTCGCACGACGTGCAGTACCAGCCCCCGTACGAGCCCTTGTAGATGTCGCCCTTCTCGTGCATGCGCACGATCAGCTGCTGCACCATGGCCTTGTGCTGGTCGTCGGTGGTGCGGATGAAGAAGTCGTTGCTCGCCCCGAGCACCCGCCCCATCTCGCGGAAGCGCGCCGAGAGGTCGTCGGCGTGCTCCTTCGGCGTGCGCCCGGCGTCCTCGGCGGCACGGGCGATCTTGGCCCCGTGTTCATCCGTGCCGGTGAGGAAGAACACATCCTCGCCCCGCTGACGGTGGTGGCGGGCGATGACGTCGGCCATGATCGTCGTGTACGCGTGGCCCACATGCGGGTCCGCATTCACGTAGTAGATCGGCGTCGTGATGAAGAAGCGGCCGGGCACGGAGGAGGCAGCATAGCGGCGGCACACCCACCCCCAGCACGCGTGCTCGCGGTCGTGCACGCCATCGCGGCCCGACTCGACGCCACAGGCACCCCCTGGCGCCTCGCGGGCAGCGCGGCGGCCCTGGTGCGCGGTGCCCGCGTTCGCCCCGGCGACGTGGACATCGAGGTGGCCGGCCCCGACGCCGACCGGGCCGCGCGCGCGCTGGGCCTGCCCCCTCCCGCGCACGCCGAGGGCGGCGGCTGGTCGTCGCTGCGAAGCACCGGCGCCATCAACGGCGTGGCGATCGACCTCTCGGCCGACCTGCGCGTGACCGGCCCCGGCGGCACCCTGCACGCAGACGACGCCCCTGTGGACACGGTGACAGGCACCGGGGTTCGCGGGGGCATTTGCCTCATTCCCATGGGCGAGGCGCTGGCGCGCGCGATCGTCGCGGGAAGTGACGAACGACGCGCGAAGGCGCTGGCGGCCCTGCCCGCGGATGCCGGCGAGCGCGCCGGGGCGCTTGCCTACGCCGAGTCGCGCGTGGCGGCGGCCGCCAGGGCGGCCCGGTAGGCCGCATTGCGCGGCGCCGCACCCAGCGTGGCCACCACGTCGGCGGCGCGTGCGGGGCTCATCCCCGCCTCCAGCATGGGCACGATGGCGGCCGCCAGATCGGCCTCGTCGGGTGCGGCCGGCGCCGCGGGGGGCGCCACCACCACGGCGACCTCGCCCT
This sequence comes from Bifidobacterium breve, assembly GCA_945873475.1. GTDB lineage: Bacteria > Actinomycetota > Thermoleophilia > Miltoncostaeales > Miltoncostaeaceae > SYFI01. Next base: position 3,680 of record CAMCDF010000129.1, read on the forward strand.
TCAGGGGACCTTCCAGGCGTGCGGCCAGATCGCCCGCGGTGCCGCGGATGACCTCCTCGTGCAGCTTGGTGAGCTCGCGGCACACGGCCACCGGGCGGTCGGGATCGTGCGCCGCGATGGCCGCCAGCAGGGCGCCCACCCGGCGTGGGCCCTCGAACACCACGACCGGCTCGCCCCATGAGTCGATGCGCTGCACGAACTCGCGCAGCTCGGCGGCCTTGCGCGGGGCGAAGCCCGCGAAGGCGTAGCCGGTTCCCGTTGCGAGCCCCGACGCCACCAGGGCGGTCTCCACCGCCCCCGCGCCCGGGATGACCGTGACCGGCAGGCCCGCGTCAACGGCCGCAGCCACCACGCGGGCGCCGGGGTCGCTGACCCCGGGCATGCCCGCGTCGCTCACCAGCACCACGTGGGCGCCGTCGTGCATGCGGCGCACCAGGTCGACCGCACGCCGTGCCTCGTTGTGCTGATGCGCCGGCACCATGGGAGCGTCGGATCCCGCGTGCCTCAGCAGCACGGCCGTTCGCCGGGTGTCCTCGCATGCCACCACGTCGGCGACCCGCAGCGCCTCGGCAGCCCGCGGCGACAGGTCGCCGAGGGATCCGATGGGCGTGGCCACCACGGTGAGCATGCCGCTCAGGCCGTCACGCCCTCATGCGCCATCAACGCAGCGCCCACCATGCCGGCATCGGGGCCCATCTGCGCCACGCGCAACGGGGCCCGCCTGGTGGGTGGCAGGGCCCTGTGCTCGTACACCGCCCTCGCCGGCCCCAGCAGCAGCTCGCCCGCGGCCGACACGCCACCGCCGA
>CAMCDF010000130.1 GCA_945873475.1 Bifidobacterium breve
ACTCGCCACCCGCCACCTCGTCGAAGCCCAGGGTGCGCGTGAGCAGGTCGTGGTCGGCCGATGCATCCCCCAGCGGGTAGGCCCGTGCGCCCTCCACGCCCGTGATGGCGAACTCGCCCGGAACCTCCGGGTGCATGGCGCGAAGCGGCGGGTTGCGGGGGTCGGCCACCACCAACTGCAGGCCGAGGCCGTCGTGATCGTGCAGGTGCAGGCGGTCGCCCTCACGGGCCGCGGGCACGCCCAGTTCCTCAAGCCTCTGCTGCCAGAAGTCGATGGCGCCGGCATCCGGTACCCCCAGCAACAGCGAGTGGATCATGCCGGCGCCGGCGGTTCCCCTCGCGGCGCCCGGGTACTCGAACCACGTGAGTATCGAGCCAGGCGCCCCCTGCTCGTCTCCGAAGTACAGGTGGTAGGCCCCGGGGTCGTCAAAGTTGACGGTCTTCTTGACCATCCGCAGGCCCAGCACGCCCACGTAGAAGTCGATGGTCCCCTGGGCGCGCCCGGTGATCATCGACGCATGGTGCATTCCCTCGAGCCGCATGGCACGAGGCTACGCCCCTATGTGCCCCTGGTGCGCACGCACGTGACGTCGCTGGCCACGCCCCGCTGGGTCGGTCGCGTGATGCGAATGCAGACCTGGGCGAACTCCGACCACGGCACCGACAGGTCGTTGCGGGCGCCGCTCATGCGCATCACCCCGGGGCGCGGGCGCGTGATGGTGGCGAAGGGCTGACCCACCACGCGCCGTGGCCTGGCGCAGGCGTCGTAGGTGTACAGGGGCGTTGTGAACGTGTCTGCCCACATGGGCCCGTGGTCCTGGTTGCCCGGGGCAGCCAGCACCACCCGGTCGCGCACGGCCCACTGCAGGTACGACCGGCACGCCGACCCCGGCGTCACCGGCACGTCGAAGCCCAGCGTCAGCACGTTGCCGCTGAGCACCGCCCGGGCGCCCAGCACCGGCGTGCCGCTGGCCACGGGGGCGATTACCGCCGCCGCGCACGCCGCGCCCACCATCGTCAGTACGCGCATCGACTCCTCCTCATGGTCGTCTCACGGTCACGCGCACCAGTGCGGAGGCAGGGGTGCGCTCGACGTCGTCGGGTCGCAGCTGAACGCGCAGCACCGTCATGGGGCGTGCGAGGCGTGTGCGAAAGGCGAACGGCCCGGCCTGCACGTAACGCCGCGACAGCAGGCGGCCCGCCCGGGTGACGGTGAGCATGCCGGGCAGCCCGGTCACCCCCGCGAGGCGGAACCTGCCCGCCGGCGTGCCCATGGGGCGCCGGAACGTGAAGCGCGCGGTGAGGCCGGACAGCACGCGGGGGGTCGCGGGGCGAGCGGCGACGGGCAGGGGCAGTGCCCCGTTGCCCACGTACAGCAGCAGGTTCGGCGTGGCCGGGGGAACACCGCTCAGGGCCCCGCCGGTTGCCGAGTCGGTGATTCCCTGGGCCACCTGTCGCGGGGTGAGCCCCGGATCGAGCGAGAGACCCAGCCCCACCGCACCGGCGGCGAAGGCCGAGGCCATCGATGTACCGCTTGCCAGCACCACCTGGTTGGTGCCCCTGCGCGTCGGCGTGGTGGCGGTGGTGAGCACCGAGTACCCCGGGGCGTAGATGTCGAGGCAGGGGCCCACTGCCGAGAAACTGGCCACGGCGTCCTGCTGGGTCATGGCCCCGACGGTGATGGCCCCGGGCGCCGACGCCGGCGACTGGGTGCAGGCATCGATTGGCGAGTTGCCCGCGGCCACGGTTACCGCCACTCCATCGGCGATCACGGCGGCCACGGCGTCGTTCAGGATCTGGCTGCGCGGGCCCACCAGGCTCATGTTGGCCACGGCGGGAACGCCCGCGCGATGGCTGGCCACCACCCAGTCGAGGCCGCCGATCACCGTTGCCGAATCCCCGTTGCCGGCGCAGTCGATCACCCTCACCGGCGTGAGCCACATGGCGGGGGCCACGCCCGTCTGCGACCCGGCGATCCCACCCGCCACACGAGTTCCATGGCCACCGCAGTCCTCGGTGCCACGCCCATCGCCCACGACCGAGACCCCGCTCAGCAACCGACCGCCGAACTGCTCCTGCCCGGCGCGGATTCCGCTGTCCACCACGTAGGCGTTCACGCCCGCGCCGTCCGACGTCGTGACGATGCGACCATCGAGCGGGGGCAGTCGCTGGTCGATGCGATCGAGCCCCCAGAGCCCGGTGGCGCTCGTGCGCCGCTCCACCACGGCGGCGGCCGTGACCCTCTGCACGCGCGCCACCTGCCGCACCGCGCGGTAGCCGCGGATTCGCCGCACAGCGCGCGCATCGAGGACCGCGGCGAAACCGGGGAAGACATTCCGGTACACCCGCACGATTCGCGTGCCGCGGCGGCGCTCGATTGCCACGATGCGGGCGTTCGCAGGGTTGCTGGCCACCCTCACCACGTGAGTCGGGGCCGGAACGGCGGCCACCGCCTGAACGCTGGCAACGGGCAACGCGACCGCCGCGGCCAGAGTGACTATCAGTAGTGGACGAGGGGCCATGACCCGACCGTATGCCCGCGCGTGCCATTCGCACCCACTCGGCGGGGTAGTCCGCACCCACCGGCGCGGATGGGCAGTGGGTCGCCGGTACGGACAGGGCGGGTTGACCCGACCCTAACGAACAGTTGGCGTGAGCCGTGGGACCGGTGTCTAAGATTGGCGCATGGCTTGAGCGGCCCACCGCTCTTCGAGCGATCCCTGCTCGCCAGTCTGGAGATCCACGGAGTGAGCACCACAACGACGGCCCCGCGCATCCTGCGCGGTGGCGGATCGTTCCAGACCGACCTCAGGTCGGCGGTAAACGGGCTCCTCGACGCACGCACGCGTCGCATGGGCCGCGTCCGCTTCTTCTCGAAGGCGGCGTTCATGCTGCTGTGGACCGCAGCCTCGTACGCCTTCCTCGTCTTCTTCGCCGACAACTGGTGGCAGGCGGGGCTCGGCTGCATATCGCTGGCGTTCGCGCTGAGCGGGGTGGCCTTCTCGATCCAGCACGATGCCAACCACGGCGCCCTGGGGCGCAAGTGGCGCCCGCTCGGGCTGACGCTCGACCTGCTGATGGGCACCTCGTCGTACCTGTGGCGCGAGCGGCACAACCACGCGCACCACACGTACACCAACGTGGTGGACAAGGACGGCGACATCGAGCAGATGCCGCTGGCCCGGTTCGCGCCCGACCAGCCCCGGCACCCCTGGCACCAGTTCCAGCACATCTACATGTTCGTGCTCTACGGGTTCTACGCCCCGCGCCAGGCGCTGATGGGCGACTTCTCGATGCTGCTGCGCGGCCCCAACGCCCATGTGCCGCTGCAGCGCCCCCGCGGTGCCGATCTCTGGCAGCTGGTGGTCTCGAAGGTCATCTTCTTCGGGCTCTTCCTCGTGCTGCCCATGTTCTTCCAGCCGTGGTGGGGCGTGATCCTGGGTGCCTTCGTGACGCTCTGGATCATGGGGATCATCCTCGCGGTGGTATTCCAGCTGGCCCACTGCGTGGAGGAGGCCGACTTCACCACCGAGGCGCGCATGATGGTGGAGGCCGAGAAGGACGGACCGCGCGAGTGGGCACGCCACCAGGTGGAGCACACCGTCGACTTCGCGAGGTCGAGCCGCCTGCTCAACTGGTACCTGGGCGGCCTGAACTTCCAGGTCGAGCATCACCTGCTGCCGCAGGTGTGCCACGTGCACTACCGCCAGATCTCACCCATCGTCGAGGACCTCTGCCGCGAGCACGGCATCAGGTACAGCGCGAACGAGACCTTGTGGAGCGCGCTGCAGTCGCACGCCAGGTGGCTGAAGCGGATGGGCGAGGCCCCGATGGGCCCGCTACCCGCCTGACCTGCGGGGCACGCCCACCAGGAACATCTCCACCAGGCGCCGCGGCGCGTTGGTGAGCATCGGGAAGAGGAACGCCCGTGCGGGCAACCGCACGGTGCGCTTCCCCTTCTCGACGGCCTTCACGGTCTTGCCGGCCACCTTCGTCACGTCGGCGTCGGCGAGCAGCAGCAGCTTGTAGAAGCGCCGGAACGACGCCCGGGTGGGCGCATACGACAGCACCGAGTCGGCCATGTCGGTGGGGGTGATGAGGCCGGTCTCCACCACGGTGAGCCCGATGGGCAGGCCCTTCATCTCGAGCCTGATGCCGGCCGTCATGTGCGTGACGAACGACTTCGTGGCGCCGTACACCGAGATACCGGGGAACGTGCCGGTGCCGGCCAGCGACGACACCTGCACCACGTGGCCGCCTCCGCGCTCGATCATGCCGGGCAGCACCTGGCGCGTGAGCTCGGCCACCGTGATGGCGTTCAGCTGCACCATGCGCTCGATGTCGGTCATGGGCATGTCCATGAACGACCCGGTGAGGTCGATTCCTGCG
>CAMCDF010000131.1 GCA_945873475.1 Bifidobacterium breve
CGCAGCACGGCCATCACGCAGAGGTTGGGCCGATCGAGGAAGTCGGCGATGGCCTGGGGCACGGGTGCTTTGGGCATACGGGTTTCATACCACGGCCGCGACCGTGCACCATGTGCGCGTGGACGCACACGCGATCGAACTGCTCGAGCTCCCGGCAATCCGCGAGCGCCTGGCCGGCATGGCCTCGTTCGAGGGCGGCGCCGCGCTGGCGCGCGCGCTCGAGCCCTCGCCCGACGCCCGCGAGGTGGCCGGGCTGCGCGACATCACCCGCGAGGCCTGCGCCCTGTGGGAACTCGGAGTGTCGGGGCCCGGCGGCGCGCACGACGTGCGCGACGACGTCACCGATGCCCGTCGGGGCGCCCCGCTCGAGATCCAGGCGTTCGAGCGCATCCGCGCCACGGCAGAGGTGGCGGCGGAGATGCGCGAGGCGCTGATGGAGCACGCCGACGCCGCTCCGCTCATCGCCGACGTCGCTGACATGATCGACGCCGCGGTGATGGACCGGCTCGCCAGCCGTCTGGATGCCGCCCTCGACGGCCGGGGCGGTATCCGCGACGACGCCTCGCCCGGCCTCGCCCGCGCGCGCCGCGACGTGGCCGAGTTGAAGAGGCAGGCGCAGGATGCCCTGCGCGAGGTGGCGCAGGCGGTGAAGGCCCACCTGCAGGAGGGCTTTATCACCGAGCGCGCGGGCCGCCCGGTGCTCGCGGTGAAGGCGTCGTCGCGGTCTGCCGTGCCGGGAATCGTGCACGACAGCTCCGACTCGGGCGGCACCCTGTTCGTGGAGCCCCTGCCGGTGGTGGAGGCCAGCAACCGGGTGCGCGAGGCCATCGCCCGCGAGCGCGAGGAACTGGCCGCCGTGCTGGCCGCCCTTCGCGCGCTGGTGGACGAGAGCGGCTACGCGCTCGACACCGCCGTGGAGGCCCTGGCCGAGATCGACCTGCGGCTGGCCCGCGCCTCTTTGTCGCGCGCATGGCGGGGCGCGCCGGTGGAGGTGGGCGACCCGCTGCTGGAGCGCGCCCGCCATCCGCTGCTCGACCCCTCGCGCGCGGTGCCCATCGACCTCGACCTGACGTCGATACGCGCGCTGGTGGTGAGCGGCCCCAACACCGGTGGCAAGACGGTGTCGCTGAAGACCCTGGGCCTGTTCGCCCTGCTGCACCAGTGCGGCATCGAGCCGCCTGCCGATCGCGTTCGGCTTCCCGTGTTCGACACCGTGCTCGCCGACATCGGCGACGAGCAGTCGATCGCCGAGAGCCTCTCCACGTTCTCGGCCCACGTGCGCACGCTGGTGGGCGTGCTGGGCGAGGCCGGTGCGCGCAGCCTCGTGCTGCTCGACGAAGTGGGGGCGGGCACCGACCCATCAGAGGGCGCGGCCATCGCGCAGGCCGTGCTGGGCGAATTGCTGGGTCGCGGCACCCTTGTGCTGGCCACCACCCATTCGCCAGAGGTCAAGTCGTGGGCCGTCAGCACCGACGGTGCCGCGAACGCCGCGGTGGGCCTGGATCCCGACACCCTGGCCCCCACCTACCGGCTGGCGGTGGGCGACCCGGGCGGCTCGCACGCCATCGGCATTGCCGAGCGCCTTGGCATGCCTGCGGCTGTGCTGGCCCGGGCCCGCGAGGCCATGGGGCAGGAGCGCGCGGCGCTGGCGGGCCTCACCGAAGACGCCGAGCGCGCCCGGGCAGAGGCCGAGCGCGACCGCGCCGCCGCTGCGGAGGCGCGCGCCATCGCCGAGCGCGAGCGCCGCGAGGCCGACCGCCAGCGCGAGAAGCTGCGTACGCGCGCCGACGAGGAGCGGGCGCGCATGCGCGCCGAGGCGGAGGCCGAGTTGGCCGAGCTCAGGCGCGATCTGGCGGCCCTGCGCCAGGAGATCGCCGCGGGCCGCAAGCTGGAGGATCGCGACAGGCGGTCCGTCGACAGGCAGAAGGACCGCGACCGCAGGCTGGGCGCGGCCGACGACGCCGCACGCCGGGCGGCCGACCGGCTGTCCGGGCTCGTCGCCCCGGTTGCGCCCGAGCGGGCGCCCGAGGTGGGCGAGCACGCCGTCGACCTGGCCCTGGGCGTGCGGGGGGTGGTCATCTCGATCGAGGGGGATGAGGCCGAACTGCAGGGCCCCTCGGCCCGCGTGCGCGTGCCTCTCTCGCGCCTGGCGCCCGACCGCACGCCCGCTGCCACGGCGACCCCGCCGCCCCGTGCCGAGGCCAGGCCGGTGCTCGAGGCGGTGTCATCCGAGGTCGATGTGCGCGGCCAGCGGGCCGAGGCCGCGCGGCGGGCCGTGCGTGATCACATCGACCAGGCCGCCCAGGTGGGGCTCGAGACCGTGCGCGTCATCCACGGGCGCGGCACCGGTGCCCTGCGCGCAGCCATAGGCGAGGAGCTGTCGGCCCACCCCCTCGTGAAGTCGTCATCCCCGGCCCCTGCGGGCGAGGGCGGCGACGGCGCCACCATCGTCGTGCTCTAGCGCGCGAAGGCGGCGCACACCGGCCACTGGCCGGGGCCCCACTTCACGAACAGCACCGCGGCGCGGTAGTCCTGCTCGGCCTCGCTTGCGGCCGCGGGGTCGCCCGTGCCGCCCATGGCCTCCCACGTGGACTGCATGAACTGGTACTTGCCGCGGAACTGGCCGCCCCCACCGATGGAGCGCGGGTTGCCGCCCGACTCGCACTGCGCGATGCGATCGAGCACGGCGCGGGACGGCCCGCCGGGCACCGCGGGCCAGCGGCCGCTTCGCGGGGTGGTGGCAGTGGTGGCGCCGGGCGCCGTGGCGGCCGCTGCAGCGCGTGCGCGGCGACGATCACCGGCGCGCTCGCGTGCCTCGATGCGCGCGAGGTCCTTTCGCGCGGTGCGAAGCGCCTGCGCCCGGCGATCGCGCAGGGCCTCCAGCGCGGCGCGGTGGGCTGCGGCGTCGTCGCGGGCGGCCTGGGCCCGGGCCTCGTCGCGCCGCCGGTCGCGCTCGATGCGCATCACGGCGCGGCGGTCGCTCCTCAGGCGGGCCACCAGCCGGGCGTCCTCCTGGGCGATGCGCTCGGCGCCCGCGCGCTCCGATGCCAGGGCGGCAAGGCCGCCGGCCGACAGCAGCGCGGTCACCAGGGGATCCTGCTCGCCTGCCCGGTAGATGTCCCTGAGGCGTCCGGCCAGCACGGCCTGGCCGGCCCGGTGCGATGCCGTGCGCCTGCTCAACTGCGCCCGGATCTGCTCGAGCCGTTGCTCAGACGCCGCCAGTCGGCGCATGGCCTGCTGCTCGGCCTGGCGTGCGGCGGGGATCGCCCGGTTGGCGTCGATCACCCGCTGCTCGAGAACCCTGATGCGCGAGCGCGTGGAATCGGCCGACGGGGCGGATACCGCGACGGAGATGCCTGCGACCCCGACGAGGGACGCGGCGACGATGGCCAGTAGGGAGCGCATCGGGATGAAGGAAGTTCGGCCGGCGGTTCGGGTGAACCGCCGGCCGGGCCATATTCGGCCCCGAGGGCGTCAGCCCTGCGGAAGCTCCCCGATGTTGCGGAGCACGCCGACCGTGGGGGCCATCGTGCGGAACGCCTCGTCCTTCTGGAGCACGCCAACGGTGAACACCGGGGTGTCGGGCTCCATGCGGGCGAGGGTGGATGCGGCGTCGCGCGAGCGCGGCACTGCCTTGAAGCAGGACACCAGGACGGCGTCGACGCCGCCCTCCTGCACCCTCTTGAGGGGACCGGGCCAGAGGGGGTCGATCAGCTCGACGTCCCAACCGGCCTCGGAGAGCTGCTGGATGGCGGCCTCAGTGCCGGGGAAGCGAACCTTCCCCTCCTTGTTGAGGACCTCATCCGTGGGAACTGTGACAAAGAGAAGTTTCGGCATGGCGGGCAGGGTAGACAGCCAGTAACCGGCTTCGCCCCGGAACCGGTGACGGTTTGAGTTCGTTACCCATGCAACGCATCCAATCCGTGTGTACATTGGCGGCCAGCGCGTCCCGCGCACCGAAACGTTTCGCACGCCAGCCAACCCAGGGAGATTCCTTCGATGGCCGTGAAAGCCTCAGACATCCCCAGCATGCCGACGCTCCAGGCGATCGGCAGTCGCCGTAGCTACCGGTACTACGACCCCGCCAAGACGGTCGAGGACTGGAAGATCGACATCATGCTCAACGCTGCACGACTCGCGTCGTGCCAGGGCAACATCAACTGCACCGAGGCAGTCGTCGTCACCAAGGACTCCGACCTCTGGGACGAGATCGAGGAGTGCGTCTCCGGCTTCAACGTGCAGATCATCAACCAGTCGTCGCACCT
>CAMCDF010000132.1 GCA_945873475.1 Bifidobacterium breve
ATCTGCTTCCTGGTCTCGTCGGAGGCCTCACCCGTGGCCGCCGAGAGGGCGGTCTGCACGGTGTCGGCCAGGCGGTTGAAGCCCACGTACGCCACCGCATCGGCCGGGGCCTGCGCGGTGAGCTGGGGCGAGAACGCCTTCTGGTTGACCATGGGCGGGGCATCCACCAGCACCGCCTTCATGCGCAGGCCGTCGGGCTGCGCGGTAACCGACATAGCGGCGGCGCCCTTCATCTGCCCGCCCGCCAGCGTGCCCACCTGCGGGATGACTTCCTCGGCGGACTCCCCGATGACGTCGAGGTTCATGTAGGCCATCGCGAATACATCATCGGGCAGAAGTGCCAGGGCGTTGTTGAACCGGAAGATGCCCGACAGCGCTGCCTCGCCACCTGCGGCGTGGGCCTCGAGCGCCTTGTTCACGGCGCCCTCGGTGGAACCGATGATCAGCGACTCGTCGGTGACGGCGCCGTAGGTGCCCGCCGCGACGTCGGCGTACAGCGTGGCGCCGTCGCGGGTGCCGGTCTCCTTCATGCCACCCGGGCCCTTCGCGATGAGGGCCTTGAGGTCGCCCGCCTTGCCCGGGGCGATCTGCAGCACGGCCAGCATGGGCGTGTCGGCGGCCTTCGCGACGGCGCGGCCCGCCGCCGCTGCCGGGTCGGTAAGCGCGCCCTGCACCACGGAGGCGCCGTTCGGCACCTCGACGGCGGCCACCGCTGCGGAGTCGCCCAGCAGTGGCTGGAGATCCTTCTGCCAGTTGATGCCCTCGCCCGACAGCGAGCGCTCGAGGTCGGCGCGCATCGACTCGAAGCCGGGGAACAGCTTGCCCAGGCGGTTCAGGTTGGTCCACTGCGGGCCTGCGGTGTCGGTGGACACCTGCACGTACAGCGGGCTGGAGGCCGGGATGTACCCGGCGATCGACGCCGGGGCCGACCCGGCCGATGCGCTTCCGCCGCACCCTGCCAGCACCACGGCGCCTCCCGCGGCCCCGACGGCCGCCAGCGCGACAACCGGAATGACCGTGCGTCGCATGCGCTTCGATGGGGTGGACGTGCTCATGGGCAGAAGACCTCCAGGCGGGTTGACGCCGCTAAAGGTAGAACGCCTCGGTGCCCTCCCTGCCACGAGCCGGTAAAGGCTCGGTTCAGAACCCGCGCGGGTGGGTTACGCCTCAGACGCCGGTGCGCGGCCCATCAACGACCGCAGGCACTCCTCGGGAGACCGCCCATCGAAGGCCGCGGCAGCCACCTGCTCGGATATCGGAAGCTCCACGCCGGCGCCCGCCGCGCGGGTGAGCAGGCTGCGTGCGGTGGCCAGCCCCTCCACCACCTGGCCGATCTCCCGCTGGGCCTCATCGGCCCCCACGCCACGGGCGATCAGCTCGCCGGCGCGGCGGTTGCGGCTGTGCCGGCTGGTGCATGTGGCGATGAGGTCACCCATTCCCGCAAGGCCCCGGAATGTGGAATCGCGGGCCCCGGCGGCGCTGCCCAGGCGGCTCATCTCGGCCAGCCCGCGGGTGATGAGGGCGGCCTTCGCGTTGTCGCCGAAGCCGAGGCCGTCGGACATTCCCGCGGCCAGGGCGATGACGTTCTTGGCGGCGCCGCACAGCTCCACGCCCACCAGGTCGTCGTTCACGTACACGCGGAAGGCCGGGCCCGACACCGCCTGCTGCACGCGTGCGGACAGCCCCGGGTCGCCGCTCACCACGGCGGCCGCCGGCTGGCCCAGGGCGATCTCCTCGGCGTGGTTCGGGCCCGACAGCACGGCGAAGGGCGAGTCGGCAGGCAGCACGTCTGCCCATACATCCGACAGCACGCGCCCGGTGCCGGGCTCGAGCCCCTTCGTGAGCGACAGCACGCCCGCGCCCCGGGGCAGCCGGGCCGCGATGGCGGCCGCATCATCGGCCACGGCGCGGCTGGGCATGGCGATGACCACCACGGACGCGCCGTCGAGGGCCGAGGGGTCGGCCACGTGGGTCACGTGGACGTCGTCGGGCAGCACGACCTCGCCCAGGTGGATGCGATCATGGCGCGTCTCGCGCAGCACGGCGGCCTGCTCGGCCGTGTGGCAGGCCAGGGTCACGCGCGATCCCGCAAGCGAGGCCACGCGCGCGAAGGTGCAGCCCCAGGCGCCCGCACCCAGCACCACCAGGTGGCTCACCGGCGGCTCCTTACCTCGATGTCCACCGGCACACCGGCCATGTCAAAGCGGTCGCGAAGGCGGTTCTCGAGCCAGAACCCGTAGTCGCGGGTCATCAGCGACCGGTCGTTGACCTCAAGCCGGAAGATGGGCGGGCCCACGCCGGTCTGCACCAGGAACCTCATCGAAAGGCGGCGCTTGCCCTTGCGCGGCCCCGGGCGCTCCTCGGCCAGCTCACGCAGGGCGCTGTTGAGGTCGTTGGTCGAGAGCCGGGTGCGGCTCTTCTCGTACAGGCGCAGGGCCGCGGGGATGATGCGGTCGAGCCCCTCCCCCGTGATGGCCGAGCAGGCGATGATGGGCGGGTGCTGGCGACTCTTGCGCCTGACGCGACCGGCGAGGTCAGTGAGGTCGGGCTTCGCCAGGTCCCACTTGTTGAGCACCAGCAGGGTTGCGCAGTGGTTCTGCGCGGCCTGGTCGCAGGCCGCGAGATCTGCCTCGGTGATGCCCTCGGTGGCGTCGGCCACCACCAGCGCCACGTCGGACCTCTCGGCCGACTCCAGGGCGCGCTGCTGGCTGTACACCTCCACCCGCTCGCGCATGCGACCCCGGCGGCGAAGGCCCGCGGTGTCGATGAGCACGATCTCCTGGCCGTCCCACTCGATGATGGTGTCCACCGGGTCGCGCGTGGTGCCGGGCATGTCCTGCACGATCATGCGCTCCTCGCCCAGCAGCGCGTTGAGGATGGAGCTCTTGCCCACGTTCGGGCGGCCCATGATGCAGAAGGCCGGCAGGCGCTCGAGCGAGTCGTCTTCGACCGCCTCGACCTCGGGCAGGCTCTCGACCAGCAGGTCGAGGAAGTCGCCGATGTTGCGGCCGTGCAGCGCCGAGACCGTGACCACCTCGCCAAGGCCCAGGCCCCACAGATCCTGCGCGCGTATCTCCGAATCGGCGTTGTCGCACTTGTTGGCCACGACGATGACCGGACGGTGCGAGCGGCGCAGGCGCTCGGCCACCTCGAGGTCGCCCGGGGTGGCGCCCACCGCGGCATCCACCACGAACAGGATGAGATCGGCCTCGTCGATGGCGCGCACGGCCTGCGCCGAGATGTCCCGCGCCATGGTCGACTCATCGGCGTCGTCGATGCCGCCCGTGTCGAGAATCTGGAACTGGCGGCCGTTCCACTCGGCGCCGCCCTGACGGCGGTCGCGCGTGGCGCCCGGCTTGGAGTCGACCACGGCCTCGCGGCGCCCGGTGAGGCGGTTGAACAGCGTTGACTTGCCCACGTTCGGGTAGCCCACCACCGCGACCACGGGCTGCCCCTGCGCCACGGTGCTGCCGCGCGCGGCGTGCCGCTCGCGTCCGCGGGGTCGGTCGGGCATGCCCGGGCGCGACGCCTTGGGGCGTCCTCCGGCTGCGGGCTCGTCGCTCATTCGTCCTCCATCGTTGCGAGGAGGGTAGGCGCATCCTGCTCGGGCCCCCCGATCTCGGGAAGCAGATCGGCGATGGCGGCCATCATGCGCAGCGCCAACTCGCCTGCGCGCTCGCTGCGGGATCCCTCAAGGCCATCCTTCGACACCGGCGGGCCGAAGATGACCCGCGACGGCCCGTGCTTGCGCTGGATGCCCCAGATGGCGGCCGGGATGACCGTGACGTCGTCGGGCAGCCCAAGGGACGCCGCGCCCGGGTACGGGTTGCGCAGCAGCTCATCGCGCGACCGCGTGCCCTCGGGGAAGATGATCACGCACTCGCCCCGGGCCAGCAGCCCCTTGGCGATGCGCATGGCCGTGCGGTCGGCCCCTCCCCTCCTGATCGGGAAGGCCCCGAGCGTGCCGATGAGCACGCGCTGGGCCCTGCTGGCGAACAGCTCGGACTTGGCCATGTAGAAGGACTTGCGCGGGATGGCCGACCACCCGACCAGGAAGGGGTCGTTGTTGGTCATGTGGTTCGACACGATGAGCACGCCGCCGCGACGGGGGATGTGTTCCTTCCCGCGCACCTTCCTGGCCCGGTACCACGCGCGGAAATAGACCGAGAGCAGGTTGCGGCCGATCCACCACCACCACGACGTGATGCGGACGTCGTCGGCCGACTCAGGTGCCCCCAGGCGGTCGCGC
>CAMCDF010000133.1 GCA_945873475.1 Bifidobacterium breve
GTTCTCGAAGGAGTCGGCCGGGTAGGTATCGGCGTCGTTGCTGTTGACGCAGATGACCACCAGCCCGCGGTCGGCCAGTTGCTCGGCCAGGTCGTTCAGCCGGCCCAGCCACGCTCCCACGTACGGGCAGTGGTTGCACCAGAAGACGACCGCGATGGCACGGGCGTCCGGCAGGTTGCCCAGGTCGGCCGTGCGGCCGTCGGTCTGGGGCAGCGAGAACGTCGGCGCGATGTCGCCGAGCGCGAGGGTCGTGGGGTCGCTCACGAGGCTGATGGTAATAGGGTTAGTGGACTTCCCGATTGGAGCCCCGATGCCCTTCATGTTCCCGCGCAGCCCTCGCGCGGCGCTTGCCCTGACCGTGGTCGCCGGACTGGCGGTCGTGCCCGCCATTGCATCGGCGGGGTCTGCCGACCAGGTGGCTGCGCGGGTGCTGGTGGGTCTGCAGCGCGACACCGCGGGGCTCGAGGCGCTGGCCACGCGGGTGTCGAATCCCGCAGGGCCCGCCTACGGGCGCTACCCGTCGGTGGCCGCGCTTGCCCGCCGGTACGGAGCCACCAACGCCACGGTGGCCGCGGCGCGGCGCCAGCTGGCGAAGGCGGGCCTGCCGGCCGGGACGCTCGACGCCACGCGCGGGTTCCTCATCGTGCCCGCCACGCAGTCGCAGTTGAACGCCCTTGACGGCAGGGCGTCGCAGGCAGAGCGCGGCGGCCCGGGGGCCGCGATGGCGAGCATCCGCGCGGGTGCGGGCGGGCTGGTGACCGAGCTCGTCACCGAGCCGGTGGTGCCGAAGGCACATGGGCTCCCTTCGCTGCCCCCGGGGGCCAACCTCGCCAGCGGCACGCAGTCGTTCAACGGGCTCAGCTGGCCGTCACGCACCGGCACCCCGCAGGGCTGTGCGCAGGGGGTGTCCACTCCCATGCCCGACGACCCGGTGTTCGCGGCGGCATTCCCCAACTCCAGGGCGTTCACGCCCAACCAGTTCCAGACGGCCTTCGGCATGGCGCCCCTGCACCGCGCGGGGCTTCAGGGCCAGGGGCAGCACATCGCCCTGTTCGAGGTGGAGGCCGGGGTGAGCCCCGCCGACATGGCCACCTTCGCCCAGTGCTTCGGGCTTCCGCAGCCGAACATGCGCGTGGTGCCGGTTGGCCAGTCGCAGCCCGTGAGCCCGCTGGTGGGCGCGGGAACGATCGAGGCGCAACTCGACGTGCAGGCCGTGATGACCGCGGCTCCCCGGGCGCGCATCAGCGTGGTGGAGGGCAATCAGATCACCTCGATGCCCGAGATCATGTCGGCGGCGCTCGATGCCCGGCGCATGCGCGGGGTGCCCGACGTGCTGTCGATCAGCTACGGGGTGTGCGAGGTGCTGGTGCAGAACGGGTCGGAGGCCCCGCTCCTGGGCGGAGCAGCCGCACGCAACCTCTCCGACTGGGTGCTGGCCACGGCAGCGGGAGCAGGGGTGTCGGTGCTGGTGTCCACCGGTGACTCCGGTGCGCAGGGCTGCGCCCACAACATCGGGTCCACGCCGGGCGGCCCGAGCGCGCCGGGTGTCATCGCCCTGGCGTCCACCCCCTACGTGGGCTACCCGGCGTCGTCGCCGTGGGCCGTGGCCGTCGGCGGAACCGACATGACCCTCACGAAGGGCAACGCCCTTCGCAGCCAGACCGTGTGGAACGACCGCGTGAGAATCGGCATCCCGCCGATTTCGGAGGACATCATCGGTGGGGTGCCCACCATCGTGTTCGGCGCGGGTGGCGGCACGGGTGGCAACAGCCAGCTGTACGGCACGCCGGGCTTCCAGTCGTCGGCAGGCATCACCTCGAACCGCAGGCTGGTTCCCGACGTCAGCATGTTCGCCGCCCGCGGCGTGGTGATGGTGTGCGGGGTGTTCGACCCGGCCACCGGGCAGGGGCCGTGCCCGCCCACGTCGGCGTCGTGGCCGTTCATGTCCGTTGCAGGCACCAGCTTCGCGGCGCCACTGCTCGCGGGAGCGGTGGCGCTGGCCAACCAGGCCGCCCGCGTCGAGGGCACGCCGCGCGCCGGGTTCCTCAACCCCCTGCTGTACTCGTCGGCCCGCTCGGCGGTGGTCGACGTGACGCAGGGCAACAACGACGTCTTCGGCACGGGCCGCTGCTGCTTCGCGGGCAGGGGCTACGACCAGGCCACCGGCCTGGGCACGGTCAACGCCACCCGCCTGGCCCAGGCACTGGTGCGCGCCGGCCGCTGATTGCTCCCGGGCCCCGCACCCCGGTGCCAGGCACTTAACCGTTGGCAGAACGGTTAAGTGCCTGGCACCGGGGTCGGCCCGGGGGGCGGGTCCGTAGGGTTAGGGGCATGGATCCGCGCGCGGACAGCCCCATCGGAGTGTTCGACTCCGGCGTGGGCGGGCTGACGGTGCTCGACGAGTGCCTGGCACGCCTGCCTGCTGAGGACTTCCTCTACTTCGGCGACACCGCGTGGTTCCCGTACGGCGACAAGTCGGCCGACCAACTGCGCGGGCGGGCGGAGGCCATCGGCAACTGGCTCATCGCAAAGGGCGCCAAGCTCGTGGTGGTGGCGTGCAACACCGCCACCGCGGCCGCGCTGGCGCATCTCCAGACCCGCCTCGATGTGCCGGTGATCGGCGTGATGACCGCCGAGAGCCACGCTGCCGTGCAGTCCAGCCGGTCGCGGCGCATCGGCCTGCTGGCCACCGAGGCCACGGTGGCGTCGGGGTCGTACCAGCGCATGATCCATGCGCACGACGCGGGTGCGGAGGTCACTGCCGTGGCGTGCCCCGGGCTGGCACCGGCGATCCAGCGCGACAACCCCTTCGACGATGAGATCGTCGAGATGGTGCGCGACTACACCGCACCGCTTCGCGAGGCCGGTGTTGACACGGTGATTCTCGGCTGCACGCACTACCCGATGGTGGAACGGCTGATCCGCCGCCACGTGCCGGCCGACGCCACGCTGATCTCGTCGGGCGAGGAGATCGCGCGCGAGATCGCGGGCACCCTGGCCCGTCAGGGCATGCTGGCGCCCGCGGGCCGGGAGGGCGGTTACGAGTTCGCGTGCTCGGGTGATCCCGCGGCCTTCCGCACCATCGGTTCGCGCTTCCTGCAGATGCCCTTCGGGGATGTCCAGCAGGTGGACCCGGGCATCGCAGACGGGGCGTAGGCCATGGGGGTCGAGCGCGTGCTTGCCACCATCTCCGCGGATGACGGCGAGGTGCACGACGCCCTGCTGCACATCGACGATCGCACCACCCGGGTGCGCGAGCGTGCCACCGGGCGGCGCACGGCCGTCATCCACGTGCACGGCATCATGGGCAACTTCCTCGTGGGCACGCTCAGGTTCCTGCCCGGTCGCCTTGCCCGCGCCGGGTTCCCCACGCTCGTTGTGGAGACCCGCATGGGCAACGTGGGCCAGTTGTTCGGCAAGGCGATCTTCGACGACGCCGTGAAGGACATCTCAGCCGCGTGGTCGTGGCTGCAGGTGCAGGGCTACGACAGCGTGGTTGTGTGCGGGTACTCCAGCGGCGCCACGCTTGCGGCCAGGTACGTGGCCACGCATCCATCACAGGCCGTGCGTGGGCTCATCTCCATCTCGGGCCCGTGGGGTCTTCCCGAGTCGCTCGAGCAGCGCAGCCGTCACTGGGGCGCTGAACCCACGTACGACGAGATCGTGGCGCGGCTGGGCGAGGTGGTGGGGGAGGGCACCCCCGACAGCCCGGCAGACGACCGCCTGTTCGTCATCGAGCAGAGCCGCGGGCCCACGCGCCGTCCCAGGGACAGCGAGGTGTACACCTACCGCACCTGGTGGCACTCGCGGGGGCCCGAGGCGCACGCGGCGCAGGCGTACCGCCAGCTGCCGTCCGTGGGCGTTCCCACGCTGTTCACGCAGGGTGACGCCGACGACGTCGTGGCGCCCGAGGAGGCCGAGCGGCAGGTGGCGCTGATGCACGATGCCGGCAACGACCGCGTGCACCTGGCACGAATCCCCGGGGCCTCGCACTTCTACAAGGGGCAGGAGGTTCTGCTGGTGGACGCCATCACGGCCTTCCTCAGGGAGGTCGCGTGAGCCGTCCGCGCAGGGTCGTTCCCCGGCTTGCGGACTCGCCCTACCGGTCGCACAGGCGGCCGGCGTTCGGCAGGGACGACCGTTCAATCGGCACCCGGCTGGTCACCCTGCACCCGGACGACGGCCACGAGTGGGACGGCCTGCTGCTGCGCCCGCGCCACGGCGACCCGGCGCTGCG
>CAMCDF010000134.1 GCA_945873475.1 Bifidobacterium breve
CCCTCCTGGTGCAGATGGCCCCGCCGTATGGCTTCACCCTGGCCACCTTCACGGCCGGTGGGCTGACCGCACACTTCCACGACGGTGCTCCCGGACCCTGGGCCATCCTCCTGTTTCTCATGGGCGCCTTCACCGGCTACGCCATGCTCGCCGTGATCACGGCGAGTCTCACCCACCGACTCGCCCCGCGGCCGATACCCCTCAACGCCTGGCAGATGGTGCATGTCATCCCGCTCGGAACGGTGTTCGTGCTGTCCCTGACCTCGGCGTACTTCGTGAGCGGACTGGTGGCCTGGTACACCAGCGGCGTCGCGCTCACCTTCGGCTACCTGGGCGCGCTGGCGTTCGTCATCCGGTACCTGCGGCGCCCTGCAGACGGAATGCTGGGCGCATGACGCCCGCCGATCGCATCCGCGCGCTTGCCGATGGCGACGCGCCCCTTGTGCTGCCCGGGGTGTACGACGGCCTGTCGGCCCGCCTCGCGGCCCAGGCGGGATTCCGGGCACTCGTGGTGTCGGGGTACTCGGTGGCCGCATCGCGGCTGGGGATGCCCGATTTCGGCTACCTCACGCAGACCGAGATCACCGATGCCGCGCGTGACCTCGTGGCTGCGGTACCCGGCGTTCCGGTGATCGTGGACGCCGACACCGGCTATGGCAACGCCCTCTCCGCTGCGCGCACGGCGCGCCTGCTGCATCAGGCCGGGGCGGCGGGGATGATCCTCGAGGACCAGCAGTGGCCCAAGCGATGCGGCCACATGGACGGCAAGCGCATCGTCGACCGCGGTGAGTGGTTGGCGAAGATCCGCGCGGTCGTCGACCTGCGCGACGAGGGCATCGACCTCTTCCTCATCGCGAGAACCGATGCCCGGGGGTTGGAGGGACTCGACGAGGCGCTGGCGCGCGGCCGGGCTGCGGCGGAGCTTGGCGCCGACGCCGTGTTCGTCGAGGCACCCCTCGACCGTGACGAGCTCAGGCGCATCGGGGCCGAACTGGCCGGCGCGCGGCCCGTGGCGAACATGGTGGAGGGCGGCAGGACGCCCATCCTCTCCACGCCCGAGCTGGGTGAGATGGGCTTCAGCCTGGTGCTGTGGGGCATCAGCGCGATCCTCGCGGCGGGCCATGCCCTGCGGTCCACCTACGAGGCGCTCGCGGCGACGGGGTCGGGGCCCGATGGATCGGCGCTCATGACCTTCACGGAGATCACTGACGCCGTCGGGCTGCCCGACCACCGCCGCCTGGACGAGCGGTACGCCGACTAGGCCAGGGCCTTCGCCTTCAGGGCCTCGTACTCCGCCTGGTCGATGGCGCCCGAGTCGAGCAGCTTCTTCGCCTCGGCGATCTGGCCGGTCGGCGACGCCGGTGAGCCGACCATCTGCTTCAGCTGTTCCACGTCGCGGTCGCGGGCCTCGGTGGCGCGCTCCTGCATGCCGCCGCCACGGGCGATCAGGTAGATCAGCACGCCCAGGAGTGGCAGCACCACGAGAATCACCACCCAGATCGCCTTCATCCATCCATTCAGGTCACGACTGCGGAACAGGTCGATCAGGACGTTGATCAGGATCACCAGGAACATCGCCCACACGAAGATCACGAAGGTCGTCCACAGGACGTCCCAGAAACTCCAGTCCATCTCATTCCCCCTGCACGTGGTGTCGCCCGGGGTCCCGGGCGCGATGGCTCACGCTACGCAGGAAATACCTGTACGAAAGCGGGGTTTTGGCCCCCCGCGAGGCCGTATTATCAAGAGGTCCACGACCCCGGATCGGAGCATCCATGGCCAATGACCAGATCCACGAGGTGCGCGTGCATCTCACCCGTGAGCAGGCGCCCATCCGCAAGGCGAGGCTCGAGATGACCGGCACCGACGTCACCTTCGGTGTTCCCGGGTGGCAGGGCGAGCACTACGGGTTCGAGCCCGGCACGGTGCCCGAGTACCCCGGCACCCTCGACTACCTCGTGGCGTCGGTGGCCGGCTGCCTCATCGGCACCTTTGGCGGCACGCTGAAGGCGCGCGGCATCACGGCGACCGGCGACGATCTCGTGGCCGACGCCATCGGCGAGGTCGGCGTGGACGACGACAACGTGCTGCACCTGCGCCGCATCATCGTGCGCTACACGCTGAAGGCCGCCCCGGAGCACCGTGAGGCTGCGGAGCGCTGCAACGCCATCCACGCCCACCACTGCCCGAACGCGCGCTCGGTGGCGGCGGCCATCGACATCGTCACCGAACTCGACTTCGTGGCTGTCGAGGACAGGGCGGGCACCCCGGCGTAGCGGAAAAGGTGCACCTGAGCAGGGAACTCCTCGGGTAGGACTCGAACCTACAACCCTCCGGTTAACAGCCGGATGCTCTACCATTGAGCTACCGAGGATCGGCGAGCCGGGAGTCTAGAGGACGACCGGCTCGTTGTGTTTGGAGGGCGGCGGGGTGAACCTGTGCACGTGCACGATGGGCCCCGTCTCGTCGATGCGGCCGGGCACGGGGATGTCCTCGCGCCGGTACGACCACCCGGCCGACTCCATGGCCTCCACGAACCCGCGGGCGTCGGGCCGGCGCGGGTCCGCGATGATCACCTCGGTGGACGGGCCGCAGAGGGCGGGGATCAGCACGCCCAGCGCAACGCCGTTGCGGGCCTCGTAGAGGATGTCCGCGCCCACGACCAGGTCGAAGGGTGCCCTGTCGAGCACGGCCGGTGGGGGATCCCGCCAGTCGACCACGCAGGCCTCCATGTCGAGGCCCAGGTTGCGGGCGTTCCACTCGCTGAACTCCACGGCCGCCGGGTACCAGTCGGTGCTGAGCGATCGGGCCCCGCGCAGGGCCGCCACCATCGCGCCGGTCCCGATTCCCGCACCCAGCTCGATGACCGAGCGCCGCTCCAGGCTCATGCCGGCCAGCACGCCGCACAGCACCCGTCCGCTCGGCCACACCTCTGCCCAGTACGGAAGACGCTCGTCATCGGCGAACTCGTCCTCGTCGATGAGGTCCTCGGCCGAGGGCGGGCGGCGGATGCGCAGGGTGAGGTCGCCGGCGGGGACGTCCTCCCAGATTGTGCGTGGGTCGTCGGGGTGCACGGCCGGGCAGCGTAATCGTCTCGCGGGGCGCTATAGTCCGCGACCGTTCGAACCCGAGGAGAGATCTTCCAGATGAGCGACGAGACCGAGCAGGAGGCCCCCGAGGCCGCTGAGGCCCCCGAGGCCACCGAGGAGGCCCCCGAGGCCGAGGCCGCCGTGGCCACTGAGGAGGCCCCCGCCGACGAGGCACCGGCCGCCGAGCCCGTTGCCGAGGTCGAGGAGGAGGTCGTCGTCGAGGAGGAGATCGTCGAGGAGGGCACCCCGGCCGAGGAGTACGAGGCCGCTGACGGCCCGCGTGCCCGCGAGGGCCTTGCCACGCTCTACCTGTGCGAGCGCGGTCACCGCACGCTGTCGATCTGGAGCGCCGCCCCGAGCACGTGCCACGCCCCGATCTCCTCGAAGGAGGAGTGCGGCCGCCCGGTGTACCACTCGACCGAGCTCCCCGAGCAGGTCCAGAAGGCGCTCAACCCGCTGAAGGCGTCGAAGAAGTCCAGCAAGGGCGGCTGAGAGGCCGCCCCGCCCGGGGGTGGGCCTGCCACCATGCACAAGGGCCGCCCATCAGGGCGGCCCTTGTCGTTCCGGCGCGTCATGGGCAGGGATGGGCTACACGCACAAGTCCTTGCCCATGACGGCCATGCAGATCCTGAAGGGCGACAGCTGGATGCTGGCGCCCAGGCTCACCCCGTAGGAGCGCCATGAGCCCCACGTCCACTTCCAGGGGGCGTACCACGGCGATGCATCCCAGTACTGGATATTGACGCTGGCGCTCGCCGTGGCGGACAGCGAGCCATACGGCGCGCTACTGCCGACCCACAGGTTCACGTTGAAGGCGAAGCATCCCTGCGCCTGGATCACCAGCAGGTTGACGGTGCCGGTGCACGCGCTGCTGTTGAAGACCGCGGAAGCCGCGAACGTGCCGTCCGACGACATGTCAACATCGGTCACGAACTGGAACCCGCCGGCGCCGATCGCACCGTGCAGCGAGAACCGGACCGGTGCCGGCTGCGTGCAGTTGGCGGTGCAGTTGGAGAACGTCACGTTGCCCGTCATCGACGCGCCGATAGACGGGAAGCCCATGTTGCCGTTGAGCGA
>CAMCDF010000135.1 GCA_945873475.1 Bifidobacterium breve
GGCACGGGCTCGTCGCCCATGCGGCGCAGCTCGCGCCCGATGATCTCCGCGGCCTCGGCCAGGTTCTCCTCGCGCGTGCCCAGGTACACGCCCACCTGGCCGGTGTCCGAGTACCCCACCGAATAGGTGCCCACCGAGTAGGCGAGCCCTCGCTTCTCGCGGATCTCCTGGAACAGGCGCGAGCTCATGGACCCGCCGAGGATCACGTCGAGCACGCCCATCGCATGGCGGCGGTCGTCCGAGCGATCCAGCCCGCGGCCACCAAGGGCCAGGTGGTACTGCTCGGTGGGCTTCGCGCGTGACACCAACTGGGGTGCGCCGGGCGCAGCAGGCTGCACCTCATGGGCCTGGCCTGCGACCAGGCCATCGAGGTAGCGGTCGCACAGCTCGAGCAACCGCTCCTGGTCGACCGCCCCACTGGCCGCCACCACGATGTTGCCGGCCGTGTAGTGCCCGGCGTGGTACTGGCGGATGTGGTCCTCGGGAAGCGACGAGATGACCTCAGACGTACCGATGACTGGCCGGCCCAGGGGCTGGTCGGGGAACACCGCCTCGCTCATGAGGTCGTGCACCTGGTCGCCGGGGTCGTCCTCGTACATGAGGATCTCCTCCAGGATGACCTGCCGCTCCTGCTCGAGCTCCCGGAAGGCCGGTCGCTGCAGCATGTCGGCGATCACCTCGAATGCGCGCTCCAGGTGGTCGTCGAGCACCCGGGTGTACACCACGGTGTGGTCACGACCGGTGGCGGCGTTGATCTCGCCGCCGATGGCGTCGAAGGCCTCGGCGATGTCGGCCGCCGAGTAGCGATCGGTGCCCTTGAACAGCAGGTGCTCGATGAAGTGGGATATCCCACCCTCCGGCGCACGCTCAAACCGCGAGCCCACGCCGATCCACATGCCGAGCGCAACCGAGCGCACCCCCGGGAGGGGCTCCGAGATGACCCGGAGCCCCTCGCCGGTGGTGTCGAGCGCCCGGTCCTGCGTCACTCGGCGACGTCGCTCGTGGACATCTTCCGGCGGCGGCGCGGGCGGCGGTGGGTGCTGTCGTCGCCACCCTCCTCGTCGCCGGCCTCAGCCGGCGCGGAGTCGTCAGACAGCAGGCGCAGGCCAATGCGACCCCGTGCCCTGTCGACTTCCTCCACGCGCACGTCCACCGAGTCGCCCCGGTTGAGGACGTCCTCCACCTTCTCCACGCGGCCGGAGCCGAGGTTGGAGATGTGGAGCAGGCCGTCAACGCCCTTGGTGAGCTCCACGAAGGCGCCGAACGTGGTGGTCTTGACCACCTTGGCCCCCTCGTACACGTCGCCCACCTCGACGTCCTTGGTCATCGAGCGGATGCGCTCGACGCACTGGTCGGCCTTCTCACCCTGCACGCCGTACACGCTCACGGTGCCGTCGTCCTCGATGGAGATCTCCACCTCGAAGTCGGCCTCGAGACCGCGGATGGTCTCGCCGCCCTTGCCGATGACCATGCCGATCTTCTCGGGGTCGATCTTGATGGCGGTGATGCGCGGCGCCCATGCGCTGAGCTCCTCGCGGGGGCCCGAGATGGTCTCCGCCATGATCCCGAGGATCTTCAGGCGGGCGTCGCGGGCCTGCTGCAGCGCCTGCGCAAGGGTCTCCTGCGTGACGCCGGCGACCTTGTTGTCCATCTGCAGGGCGGTGACGCCCTCGGTCGTGCCCGCCACCTTGAAGTCCATGTCGCCGAGGTGGTCCTCGTCGCCCTGGATGTCGGTGAGCACGATGAGGTCGTCGCCCTCCTTGATGAGGCCCATGGCGATGCCGGCCACCGGGCGCGTGATGTTCACGCCGGCGTCCAGCAGGGCCAGGGTCGAACCGCAGACCGATGCCATCGACGACGAGCCGTTGCTCTCAAGCGTCTCGGACACCAGGCGCAGCGTGTAGGGGAACTCGTCATCGGCCGGGATCACCGGGATGAGCGCCCGCTCGGCCAGCGCGCCGTGACCGATGTCGCGCCGCTTCGGGCCGCGCATGAAGCCGGTCTCGCCCACGCTGAAGGGCGGGAAGTTGTAGTGGTGGATGTAGCGCTTCGTGGTGTCGATCGAGAGATCGTCGATGCGCTGGGCCTCCTTCATCGTGCCGAGCGCAAGGAGCGTGAGCACCTGGGTCTCGCCACGGGTGAAGAGACCCGAGCCGTGCGTGCGCGGGGCGATGCCCGTGTCGCACCAGATCGGACGGATCTCGTCGGCCTTGCGGCCGTCGGGGCGGTGCTTCTCGATCGCGATGCGGCGGCGGATCGTGCGCTTGATCAGCGCGTCGAAGGCCATGGAGAACTGCGCCTTCTGCTCGGGCGTGGGCTCTCCGCCGATCACCTCGAGCTGTGCGGCGGCCTTCGCGGCGGCCACCTTGTCGCGGCGCTCGAGCTTGCCCTGCTCGAGGGTGGCCTCCTCGATCGCCGCGAGGGCGATCTTCTCGACCTCGGCCAGCATGGCGGGGTCGACGACCTGGGGCACGAAGTCCCACTTCGGCTTGCCGGCCTTCTCGCGCAGCTCGTCCTGCACGTCACACAGCTTGCGGATCTCGTCGTGCGCGATCTGGAGGGCCTCGAGAAGGTCGTCCTCGGACACCTCGTTGGCGCCGGCCTCCACCATGGAGATGGCGTCGCGGGTACCGGCGACCACCAGGTCGAGCTTGCTCTCCTCCATCTCCTGAAGGGTCGGGTTGATGACGAAGTCGTCATCGAGCATGCCGATGCGCACGGCGCCGACCGGACCCTCGAACGGCATGTCCGAGAGCATCAGGGCAGCCGAGGCGCCGTTGATCGACAGGATGTCGAAGGCGTTGACCTTGTCGATCGAGAGCACGGTGGTGACCACCTGCACCTCGTTGCGGTAGCCCTTGGGCCACAGCGGGCGAAGCGGGCGGTCGGTCATGCGCGCCGTCAGGATTGCGCGCTCGCTCGGGCGGCTCTCGCGCTTGATGAAGCCGCCGGGGATCGCCCCCTTGGCGTACATGCGCTCCTCGACGTCCACGGTGAGGGGAAAGAAGTCCGTCCCCTCCCGCGGCTCGCGGGCGCCGGT
Source organism: Bifidobacterium breve (assembly GCA_945873475.1). Taxonomy (GTDB): domain Bacteria; phylum Actinomycetota; class Thermoleophilia; order Miltoncostaeales; family Miltoncostaeaceae; genus SYFI01. The sequence goes on from CAMCDF010000135.1 coordinate 3,041, forward strand.
GGCGGTGACGAGCACGAGGCTGTCACCTGAGCGCACCAGCACGGAGCCGTTGGCCTGCTTCGCGAGACGCCCGGTCTCGAAGATGATCTCCTGGCCGCCGATGTCGGCGACGACGCGCGTTGCGTCAGGGCCCTTCTCTGCCATTACGTCCTCATCCCTTCACGCCGTGCCACTCGGCACGGCTCATCATGCGACACCGCCATCCGGACGGTCCGCCGTCACGGGCGCATCCCGCGCCCCGGTGTGCCTACCTGCGGATACCGAGTGAGTCGGTGAGCTCGCGATAGGCGTTCAGGTCCTTCTTCTCGAGATAGCTCAGGAGACGGCGACGACGGCCCACCATCGTGAGGAGGCCGCGGCGCGAGTGGTGGTCCTTGTGGTGGACCTTCAGGTGCTCCGTGAGCTGGTTGATCCTCTCGGTGAGGATCGCGATCTGGACCTGGGGCGAGCCCGTGTCCGAGTCGTGCTGGCGGTGCGGCGCCATGACGCCCGCCTTGGTGTCCTTGTCCAGCATGTATGTCTGCTCCTGGTCCGGCCTCGGGGCAGCCGTGGCCGCACCCGGGTCAATGTGGCCCGGGAGGGTATCAGGCCCCGGCCGCCACCTCGCGGGTGCGGTCCACGTCCTCCCCGACCTGGGCCACCAGCTCGGCCGGCGTGGGGAACCTGCGCTCGTCACGCAGGCGCTCGAGGAACTCCACCCGGATGCGCTGCCCGTAGAGGTCACCGCCCTCGTAGTCGAGAATGAACGCCTCCAGCCGGAGCGGCGGGTCGTCGCCCTCGGCGAACGTCGGGGAATACCCCAGGTTGATCGCGGCGGGATACCGGCCACCGGCCAGCACCACGCGGCCCGCGTACACCCCCCGGCTCGGCAGGGCCACCTCGGGCGGCACCGACACGTTCGCGGTGGGCAGACCCATCTCGCGGCCACGCTGCTCTCCCGGAACCACCATGCCCTCGACCGAGTGGGGTCGTCCGAGCAACGGGATGACGTCGGCCACCTGACCCTG
>CAMCDF010000136.1 GCA_945873475.1 Bifidobacterium breve
GGGCAGGACGAGGGCCCGGTGGACCACCAGAAGATCATCGACGAGATCCGCGCGGCGTTCGACGCCGAGCTGATCGACACAGAGAACAGGGAGTAGCGAGCCGTGGCGATGAACCAGCAGAAGCTGATGAAGCAGATGCAGAAGATGCAGGAGGACATGGCCCGCGTGCAGGACGAGCTCACGCGCGAGACCGTGTCGGCGTCGGCGGGCGGCGGGGCCGTGACGGCCACGGTGACCGGGGCGCTCGAGCTGGTGAGCGTGGAGATCAGCCCCGACGCCGTGGACCCGGAGGACGTCGAGATGCTTCAGGACGTCATCGTGGCCGCCGTGAACGAGGCCCTCAGGGCCGCGCAGGAGTTGGCCAACCAGCGACTGGGTGCCGTGACCGGCGGCCTCTCGGGGCTGGGCCTGCCGGGCTTCTAGGCCCGGCCAACCGCATGGCGTCGGTACTCACGCCATCAGTGGACGCGCTCGTGGCAGAGCTGGCGCGCCTGCCGGGCATCGGCCCGCGCAGCGCGCAGCGACTGGCGTTCCACCTGCTGAAGGCCCCGTCAGAGCGCCCCCGGGCGCTGGCCGACGCCATCGCCGCAGTGGTCGACCGCATCACGCCATGTACCGAGTGCTTCTCGTTCGCCGAGGGGGGCCTGTGCCCGGTGTGCGCCGATGCCCGACGTGACCCCACGGTGATCTGCGTGGTCGAGGAGCCCTCGGCCATCATCTCGATAGAGCGCACGCACGAGTTCCGCGGGCGGTACCACGTACTGGGCGGTGCCCTGTCGCCCATCGACGGCGTGGACCCCGAGGACCTGCGCATCGCAGAGCTCGACCAGCGCATCGAGCGTGACGGGGTGACCGAGCTGGTGATCGCCACCAACCCCACGATGGCCGGCGAGGCCACGGCCCTCTTCCTGGCCGACCGCGTGCGCGGCCGCCTGCGCGTGACGCGCCTGGCCAGCGGGCTGCCGGTGGGCGCCGACCTCGAGCACGCGGACGAGCTCACCCTGGGACGGGCCCTGCTGGGACGCCGGGAGATCTGATCCCCGTACGCCCCGCGCGGCCCAATGCGCACCTACAATCCGGGCCCGGAAACGTGGCTTCCGTGGACCCGTGACGTGAGCGCAGCAGACGACAACCCAGTTCCGCCATCGCTCCCCGGCGCCAGCGCCGACGACGAGGCCCTCTGGGCGATCTTCTCGCAGTCGCGCAATCCCATGCTGCTGGCCGACGACGACCGCCGGTACGTAAACGCGAACCCCGCCGCCCTGGCGCTGCTGGGCTACGACCTCACCACGCTGCGCACCATGCGCATCGACGACATCACCATCCCCGAGTACCGGCCGTTCCTCGACGACATCTGGGGAGCGTTCCTGGAGCGCGGTGGCTCGATCGGCCGCTTCGCGGTGCTGCGCAGTGACGGCACCCGGGTGGACATCGAGTTCAACGCCACCGCCGACGTCGTTCCCGGCCTGCACCTGTCGCTCTTCATCAACCCGTCGGTGACGGGCGAGGCCCAGGGGCTCGACGACGACGAGGGCGACGACAAGAGCTTCGACGAGCCCGTGCAGGCCGTGGCCGCGCGCACCGGAGCGCTGCTCAGCCCCGTCGAGAAGAAGGTGATGACCCTCCTCGCGCTGGGCCTGAGCTGGCACGAGGTGGCCGACGAGATGGGTCTGGCGCCGGCCGACGTGCGCGACGCCATGCAGTCGTCCATGCAGAAGCTGGGCGCCAGGACGCGCGCCCACGCCGTGAGCATCGCCATCCGGGCCGGGGAGATCGACCCCACCGACCCCTCGCTGGGCTGACCCCGGCGCCCACCCGGCCCGGAGGGTCCGGGGGCGCCGTTAGCCTGAGGGCCGATGACGGATTCCGACACGCCCCTGAACGGCCCGCTGACGTTGCTCGACAAGGGCACCCGCCACCGCATGATCGCCATGGCGCTGCTGCGCATGCTGCTCTCGATCGGCATCCTGATCGCGGTGTTCGTCATCACGCCGCCCGACGACATCGCCAACGGCAGGTTCGGAATCGGACTGTTCACGGCGTTCGTGCTGCTTGCCGCCCTGGTCGCCTGGGAGATGTACCGCACGCTCAACGACCCCGTCCCCGAGGTGCGCGCTGCCACCAGCCTGCTGGTGCTTGTGACGGCCATCGTCATCCTGTTCGCGCTCGCCTACGCGGGCATGTCGTCGGCCAATCCGGATGCATTCACCGAACCGCTGGGCAAGAGCGACGCCGTGTACTTCGCGGTGACCACGCTGTCGACCACAGGCTTCGGCGACATCACGGCACTGTCGGAGCCCGCGCGCTGGGTGGTGACCACGCAGATGCTGTTCGACCTGGTGCTGCTGGTGGGTCTGGCCCGCGTGTTCATGCTGGTCGCGAAGGCCGGAAGGGCCCGTCAAAAGCGCACCTGACGGGCGGTGATGGGCAGTACTGGGATTGAACCAGTGACCTCCCGCGTGTGAGGCGGGCGCTCTCCCGCTGAGCTAACTGCCCGGGAGCGGGCAGGTTAGCAGCGCGAAAGTGCCTCCGGGCGCCGGGTAGTGCCGGTACGCACGCACCGACAGGCAGGAACTGGGCATGGCCCGCAACGACCCAAACGCTGCCGCGCGCTTCCGGCACGACATCAAGGCGTTCGCGTTCCCGGACCACCTGGTGAAGGTGGCCGCCTGATCTGACTACCCCTTCGGGCGGAAGGTCACCGTCATGGGGTCTGAGAGCGCATTGACAATCGGCTGGACGTAACGGGGTCCGGGGGCCGTGTATCGCACCCCGGCCACCGGCGTCTGGCCCGGGCCGCCCGGGTTGTAGAGGGGTCGGTATCCGTTGCCCGTCGCCGGGATGCGCACAAGGCGCACCCGGCTCGCGGCACGGATGTCACCGTCGAGGATGATGTCGATCTGGTTGTCGTGGTCTTCCGCGTAGCAGGCGTCGTAGGAATCCTGCTTCGGGCCGAGGTCGGCAAGGCCCACCACCCTGAGCGGGTGCCCGTCGATGCGGTAGGTCGTGCCGGGCTCCACGAGAGCGATGCGACGGCCGGTGCGCGTGACAGCGATGACCTGGAAGAAGTTGCGGTAGTCGGTGGGGTACACGCTGCGAATGCCATCTGGGGAGAAGCCCCCGGTCGTCAGCACCCGCACACGGAACCTGGCGCGTGCCCCGTAGAGGGCCACGCCGTCGTTGGGCAGCAGGGCCTGGAAGAAGACTGGTGCACCCTCCCCCGCGGTGGACATGCGCGTGATCTTTCCACCCGCCAGGCGCGGCCCCGTCCACCGGGTGGGGTCGGTCGGCTGGTCGTCATACGGCGACGTGGACTTGGTCGCCGACATGCCCACGGCACTCACCAGTCGCCCGCGGGGCCCGATCAGCTGCATCGGGGTGACGTCGTTGACCACCTCGACCTTCGTGGCGAAACGCCCCTTCGGATCGCTCGACGGCAGGCTGTTCCCGAAGGCGCCGAAGAGCACGACGGTTGAGCGCTCGTTGTACTCGTAGTTCGGATTGACCGCGGCAGTCAGTGGAGTGACCACGGATCCATCGTTGAGGGTGACCCGGAAGTCGGCAGGGTCGACCGTACTGGGGCGCACCGGCCACGAGAACTCCACCGGAAGGCCGGCACCGAAGACGACGGGCGCCCCGGTCATGGCAGCCTGCGATGGGCTGACCGCCGACGTGAGCGCCCGCTGCGGAGGGGTTGGGGTTGACGCGCACGTGAGCCCCACGTTGAACGCGCCGCCCGCCGCCTGCACTGCGGCCTGCGCGACCCCCGGGGTGGCCGAGTCGGCACCGGGCACCCCGATGATCTTCACGAAACCCAGCCCCGCCGCCAGCATGCTCGGCTTCTTCGCCCACATGTCCGCGTTCACGATCACGTCGTGGCGCAGGGATTCGTAGACCGGGTTCTGCATCTGCCCGTCTGCGGCACCCGCGCCCCCGGCAAGGAGGGCGACGCCACCGACGACGCCGGCGAGCGTCAGGCCGGGAACGGTTCGGGGCATGGGGGTCTCCTGGGTTCGAAA
>CAMCDF010000137.1 GCA_945873475.1 Bifidobacterium breve
GCGCTGTCCCTCGTCGAGGGTGCGGTAGCCCGAACCCTGGATCTCGGAGAAGTGCACGAACAGATCCTTGCCCCCGTCATCGGGGGTGATGAAGCCGAAGCCCTTCTCGGCGTTGAACCACTTGACGACGCCTTCCGGCACGTTTTCCACCTTGTTCGGCGAGGCTTGCCACTGCTCGTCGAACTTGGGTACCGACGGCCTGCACGTCCACGCATTTCCTGCCCCTCACATAGGGGCTGTCGTGAACGCTAGTCCGAGGGTCGGCGATGTGCCCCCGAACGTGTTGCAGCGTCACTAATTATCGCGTGTGCGTATGAAGGCCGTGAGGCCGAAGGCGCCGACGGCGGAGAGGCCCATGCGCCGGTAGAAGCCATCCGCGTCGCGCTCGGCGATGAGCACCTGGTGGTGGAACGTCTTCATCGGGTAGTGGTCGAGCACGCCGCGAAGCAGCTGGCTGCCCACACCCTGCTTCTGGTTGTCGGGCAGCACCAGGATGTCGGCGATGTACACCGCGAAGGCGCCGTCGCTCATCGTGCGCACGAAGCCGATCACGGCGTCGTCCTGCACCGCCACCAGTGCGAGGTCGGCCCGTTCGATGGCCGTGCGCAGGCGCTCGGGCGCGCGCGCGTGGCTCCAGCGATTGGCCTCGTAGATGGCCAGGATCGCGTCGAAGTCGGCGGCGACGTCGGCCTGCCGTATCTCCGTCTTTGCGCCGAGGGTTGTCAGCGGTCATCGCCTCCGTGACTTGGTACTGTCGCCCGCCGATGACCCCACCGCCGAGCGAACTCCCGGAACGGTACGACCCGGAGGCGACGGAGGCCCGATGGCAGTCGGTGTGGGACGCCGAGAAGGCCTTCCATGCCGAGCCCGTTGCCCGCGACGGCGAGACCCCCACCGTGCCCGACGCCCCGAAGGCGTACGTGCTCGAGATGCTCCCGTACCCCTCGGGCGAGATCCACATGGGGCACGTGAAGAACTACACCATGGGCGACGTGGTGGCGCACCACCGCCGGCGCACCGGGCACGTGGTGTTCCACCCCATGGGGTACGACGCCTTCGGCCTGCCGGCCGAGAACGCCGCCATCCGCACCGGTGAGCCCCCGGCCGAGGTCACGGCGCGCAACATCGCCAGCATCCGCGCGCAGCTGCGGCGCCTCGGCTTCTCGATCGACTGGGACACCGAGATCTCCACGGCCGACCCGGAGTACTACCGCTGGACCCAGTGGATATTCCTGAGGTTCCTCGAGAAGGGCCTGGTCGAGCGCCGCGAGGCCGCGGTCAACTGGTGCCCTGCCGATCAGACCGTGCTTGCCAACGAGCAGGTGGTCGACGGCCTGTGCGAGCGGTGCAAGAGCCCGGTCGAGCTGCGTCAGCTGCCCCAGTGGTTCCTGCGCATCACCGACTACGCGCAGGCGCTGCTGGACGACATGGACCTGCTGGACGACTGGCCCGAGCGCGTGCTGACCATGCAGCGCAACTGGATCGGGCGCTCGGTGGGCGCGCGGGTGGAGTTCGCGCTGGACGACGGGTCGGCCACCATCCCGGTGTTCACCACGCGGCCCGACACCCTGCACGGCGCCACGTTCTTCCTCATGGCCCCCGAGCACCCGATGGTGCCCCGGCTGGTGGACGGGCGGCCCGAGCAGGCGGATGTCACGGCATACGTGGGAACGGCCGCCCGCACCGCCGTTGCCGAGCGCAGCGCGGCCGAGCGTCCGAAGACCGGCGTGTTCACCGGCCGGCACGTGGTGAACCCCGTGAACGGCGAGCACATCCCCGTGTGGGTGGCCGACTACGTGCTGATGGATTACGGCACGGGCGCCATCATGGCCGTGCCGGGTCACGACGACCGCGACTTCGCCTTCGCCACCACCTTCGGCCTCCCCATCAAGCGGGTGATCGCCGAGGAGGGCGTGGACGCCGCCGCGCCGCTGGATGAGGCCATGACCGGCCCCGGGCGCCTGGTGAACAGCGATGTGCTGGACGGCATGGCCGTGGATGAGGCCAAGGAGGCCATGTGCGCCTGGCTGGCCGAGCGCGACCTGGGCGATGCCACGGTGGGCTTCCGCCTGCGCGACTGGCTCATCTCGCGGCAGCGGTACTGGGGCGCCCCCATCCCGGTGGTCAACTGCGACGCATGCGGCGTGGTGCCGGTTCCCGACGACCAGTTGCCGGTGCTGCTGCCGCACATCGACGACTACGCGCCCAAGGGACAGAGCCCGCTGGCATCGGCCACCGACTGGCTGGCGACCACCTGCCCGAACTGCGGCGGCCCTGCCCGCCGCGAGACGGACACCATGGACACCTTCGTGGATTCGTCGTGGTACTTCCTGCGCTACACGGCGCCGCACTTCACCGGCGGGCCCTTCGACCGCGAGATCGCCGACTACTGGCTGCCGGTCGATCAGTACATCGGGGGCGTGGAGCACGCGATCCTGCACCTGCTGTACGCGCGCTTCTTCACGAAGGTGCTGCACGACCTGGGGCTGGTGGGCACCCGCGAGCCGTTCGCGCGCCTGTTCACCCAGGGGATGATCCACCACCAGGGCGCGAAGATGAGCAAGAGCCGCGGCAACGTGGTTCCGCCCGACGAGATCATCCAGCGCTTCGGCGCCGACACCCTCAGGCTCTACATCCTCTTCATGGGCCCCGCGGCCGACGACGCCGAGTGGGCCGACAGCGGGGTGGAGGGCCAGCGCAGGTTCCTCGACCGCGTGTGGCGTCTGGTGCGTGGGCTTCCCGGAGGTGCCGACCCCGGGCGTCCGGCTCCCGCCGACGTGGCGGACGACCCGGCCGCGCTGGCACTGGTGCGAAAGACCGAGGCCACCATCGTGAAGGTCAGCCAGGACATCGGGGAGCGGTTCTCGTTCCACACGGCAATCTCGGCGATTCAGGAACTGGTGAACCACGCTACTCGCGATGTGTCGGAAGGCGCGCTGTCGTCTGCCGCCGGCGAGCGCGCGGCCTGGCACGCGGCACGCACCACCGTGTCGCTCATCTTCCCGTTCGCGCCCCACATCGCATCCGAGCTGTGGGAGGCCATGGGAGGCGAGCGGCTGTGGGAGCAGCCGTGGCCCGAGGCCGACCCGGCGTTCCTCGTAGCCGACTCCGTGACGGTGGTCTTCCAGGTGAACGGCAAGCTTCGCGACAAGGCCGACGTCGATCCCTCGCTGGGCGAGGACGCGCTGGTGGAGATGGCGCTCTCCCTGCCGAAGGTGCAGGCGGCCATGGGTGGAGCGGAGCCCGTGCGCACCATCGTGGTGCCGGGCAAGCTGGTGAACGTGGTGGTGGGCGGGAAGTAGGGGCGGCAGGCACCCGTGTAGGCTCGCCCACGCCCGCCCCGAGTCGAAAGTGCCCCTCATGATGCATCGCGCCGTCGCGCCCCTACTGCCCCTGCTTCGTGCCGGGCGCGCACCGTGGCGCGCGCTGGTCGTGCTGTGCGTGGCGTGTGCGCTGGCCGCCGGTGGCACGGCGTCCGGCAGCCCCCTGGGTGCATTCACGACCTTCAAGGAGGTCGCGGGCGGGGGAGGGCCCAACGGCATCGCCCTGGGTCCCGACGGCAACATGTGGGCCACCGAGCCCAGCGGCAACAAGCTGGCACGCATTACCCCCTCCGGAGTGGTGACCGACTTCCGCCTGGCCATCCCTGGCGCCGGCCCCCACGGCATCGCCGCCGGCCGGGATGGCGCCATGTGGTTCGCCGAGCGCGCGGGCAATCGGATCGGCCGCATCGCGATGGACGGCAGCATCACCGGGTTCGCGGTGCCCACCGTTGCCGCCGCCCCGTGCGACATCGCCGCCGGCCCGGATGGCGCCATGTGGTTCACCGAGGTGAACGCCAACAAGATCGGCCGCATCACCATGGACGGCCTGATCACCGAGTTCGCCCTGCCCGCACGCCATGGCAGGCCTCAGATGATCGCCGCGGGCCCGGATGGGGCGATGTGGTTCACCCAGCTCGCGGGAAACGCGATCGGC
>CAMCDF010000138.1 GCA_945873475.1 Bifidobacterium breve
CGTTCACCGGGGGCGCCTGCAGGGTGTCGTGAAGCTCGGCCTCGAGCTGCGTGCGGAGGTCGGCGAGGTCTGCACCGCCCGCTGCCCTCACCTGTTCGTGCCCGTCGCCCTCCAGGTGGATCCACCGGGCCTCGATGGCGGCCGGTGGGTCGCTCTGCTGCAGCAGGGCCACGAGGTAGAGGCGGCGCTGCAGGTCGTAGTCAGTGTCGTGGGCGTCGAAGTTGGCGCCGGTCTTCCAGTCGACCACGAGGGTCGATCCGTCGTCGAGCGTGGCGAGCACGTCGATAACGCCGGTCACCAGCTGGCCGCCGATGGTGGTGGCGAAGGGCACCTCGGTGCGCACCTCGCGGGCCGTGCGCAGCGTCTGGGCCACGGGGTTGGCCGCGGCCATCTTGAGGCATGCCATAAGGCGCTCGCGGTCGCCGTCGGTGAGCAGCCGCGGGTTGGCGCGCGCGGCCTCGCGCTCGCCGGCGGCAGCCAGGGCGGCATCGACGTTCAGGCCCGCGCGCCAGTCGACATGCTCGAGGGTCTCGTGCACCAGGGCTCCGAACTCGGCCCCGTTGCGGTCGGGGTCGCCGATACCCAGGGTGGCCTCGTCGGTGGTGTCGGCGGAGATGCGCGCGCCGTGGCCCGACAGCCCCAGGTCGCGCTCGAGGTACCGACGCAGGGAGCACAGCCGCCAGTTGTCGAGGCGCGAGTAGCTGAGGGCCCCGTGGGCGATGGGAGTGATTGCTGAGGCATCGATGGCCACGGGCTCAACCGGGGGCGCTGCCTCGGCGGTATCGGCGGCGGCGTCGTGCCTCGGTGGCACATCGGTAACCGCCTCGGGGTCGAGGTGGGTGACGGTGATGCTGGCGCCAGAGCCCGTGAGGGTGACGGTGTCAGCCGAGCCGGTGGGGGTGGTGCCGTCGAGCTCCAGGGCCTCGCCCAGCAGAAGATCGCTCATGCCGCGCCACGACGCCGTGCCGTCCTTCTTGCGCGATGCCGATGCGATGAGCATGAGGTGCTCACGGGCGCGTGTGATTCCCACATAGGCCACCCGACGGCGCTCCTGCTCTTCGCGGTCGGTCTTGTCCTTGCGAAGCGCGGTCATCACCGTGGTGGCCTTGCCGCTCTTCGCTGTGCCCACCGTGCCGTCGCGGGCAATCATCACGCGTGGGGAATCGTTGTTGGTGCCCTGGCCCAGGCGGGCGAGCGCCACAAGGTCGAACTCCAGGCCCTTCGACCGGTGCACGGTCATCAGGTTGACCGCGTCGATGCCCACCGGGCGGCGAAGCTCCGGAGGCTCGTCATCTTCGAACAGCAGGTCGAGCACCTCGGTGATGGACGGGCCGGTGAGGTTCTGCTCGATGCGCGCGATGGTGGCGATGAGGCGCTCCACATTGCGCAGGGCCGATCCGGTGGGGTCGGATGCCTCGAGCGCCAGGTCGAAGTTGTTCTCGGCCACCGCGGCGCGGGCCAGCGCGGCCACCGACACCCGGCCCACCAGTGCCTGCACGTTCTCGAAGGCATGGGCCACGTGGTGGCCGGCCAGATCTGCGGCAAGGCGCGGCATCGCCGGATCGGGGATGAGCCCGGCCTTGTTGTCATTCCACGAGATTCGCACCTGATCGAGCAGCGACTTCACATCGCCCAGCGACAGCCCGGCCATGGGGCTGGTGACCACGCGCACGAACGACACCTGGTCAGACGGATTTGCGAGCAGGCGCAGGTAGGAGATGAGGTCGGCGCACTCCGGCCGACCCAGCAGCCCCGACGACTCGATGGCCAGGCACGGCACGCCGCGGGCCACAAGTTCGGCGCGGTATGCGCGGATGACTGCCGCGGAGGGGCAGAGGATGGCGATCTGCGACAGCCCAATGCCAAGCCGGTGCGCGCGGTCGAGTATCTGTGGCACCGCCACCCGGGCTTCCTCGGCAGCCCTGGGCGAACGTCCATCGTCCACGGTGAACAGAACCTCTGTGCCGGCGAAGTCGTCGCGCTCATCGCGCACGGCGGTCATGGTGAGCGGTGTGCCGCCCGATCCCTGCAGCACTCGTTCCGCGAGCTCGTTCACATGCCCCAGAAGGGTTCCCTGGGTGCGGAAGTTCTCGCTGAGGACGACGGTGTCGCCCAGGCTCTGCACCAGAGCGGTGAAGCCGGCCACATCGGCGTCGCGGAACCCGTAGATCGACTGGTTGGCGTCGCCCACGGGAATGAGCGCGCCGTCTTCCGCGCACAGCGACTCCAGAACCTCGCGCTGCAGCGGGCTGGTGTCCTGAGCCTCGTCGATGTACACGCGGGTGAAGCGGCGTGGAGAGTCGAGGCTGCCCAGCTGCAGGCTGAGCTCTGCGATGTCGGTGAACTCGGTCAGGCCGAGGTCGCGCTTCAGCGCCCGGTAGTGGGCGTCGTATATCGGCAGGGCCGTTGCCATGGCGAGCGCGAGTGGCTGGAGCTCGGCGTCGATGGTGCGCTCGCGGAACTCTTCGAGGGTGAGGCGGATGGCGTCTCCGCGCTCCTTCGCGACGTCCTTGAAGGGGCCCTTCGAGCCTGTGGTGTCAGAGATGCGCCCGGCGGCCACCCGGTCGCGGTCGCGCTGGATTCGCTCGCCCACCTTCTCTGCAAGCAGGCCAGACGCCAGCAGGGCGTCCATGTCCTTGAGCAGGCCTGCGATCTCCTTGTCGGTGACCGGCTCGACAGGAGGCACCGACAGCGCCCCGAGGTCGATGCGCTGCTGCACCGAGGTCTCGTAGATCTTGTGGAGGTCAGAGGCCAGGTACCCAATGCGGGGGCTGAGCAGAGCACGGATTGCCTCGCGGTCCGACGCGCTTATGTCGGTGAGCATCAGTTGCGCCGCCTGCAGGCGCACGGGGGCGAGCATGCGGGCATCTGCCATCTGCGGCACGATCGGCACGCCCAGATCAATGGCCCGGTCGGCCACCAAGCGGCTGCAGATCGAATCGATGGTTCCGCACATCAGGCGGGTGGTCACATCGCTGGCACGCGAGGGGTCTTTCTCGCGTACCCGGGCCTCGATGCGCGACGACAGGTTGGCGGCGGCCGCCCGGGTGAAGGTGCACACCAGAATCTGATCGGCCGGTATTCCGAGGTCCACCATGTCGCGGGCCACCAGAGCGGTGAGCGTGTGGGTCTTGCCCGATCCCGCGCCGGCGACCAGGGCGACGTCGCCTGTTGGGGCAAGCGCGCGCACCTGAACATCGGACAGCCCGTAGGCGTTTTCGGTGCTCATCCGCGCACCACCGCGGTGTCAGACAGGTAGTGATGACCGCAGTACGACGCACGGCAGCTCTCGCCGATCTCCCACACCTCTCCCGCGCGTATGCCGGCGATGGCCCGGGCGGCGTTGTCCTGCGCCTGGCGGCAGTCGTCGGGCCAGCCCGCATCTACGGCGCCTCCACCACCGACGGGCGTGGTGAACGACCCGTTGTGGTCGCCGTGCGCCAGCGACACGTACATGAACCCGAGGATCTCCGTGGGCACGGTGAACCCATCGGCGTCGTATCCGCGCGCCATGAGGGGGTAGAGCCCGCGCTGCAGTTCGCGGCCACGCTCGTCGCGGCCGGGCAGCGCCAGCGAACGCTGCAGCTTCCAGTCGATCACCAGCACGCCCGCGTCGGTGACATCCATGCGGTCAACCTGGCCGCTCACGGTGATGCCGTCGATCTTCATGTTCAGGTGCGCCTGATCGGTGACCGGTCGCCAGCCCGGGTGGATGCTGTTCATGTACTCGGGGTCGAAGTACTTGCGCACGGCGCGCACCGTCCACTCCTCCAGGTCGGCGCGCTCATTGCGGGGAATCTGCGCGTACCCCACGTTGCCGCGAATATCGGCGACGGCGGCGTTCACACGCTGCTCGATATCGGCCTTCACGGCCACGGACTTCCGGCCCAGGTGCAGGGCGGCGCTCATGGCCTCGTCAGCCACGGTGCCCATGTGGCGGGCGGCGCCGCCGGGCTCCCACGGGTTGAGGTAGC
>CAMCDF010000139.1 GCA_945873475.1 Bifidobacterium breve
TGGACCCGGCCGGCACTGCCCCGGCGTCCGAAAGCGTTTCCAGATGGGTTTCTCCGAGCGCAGCCGATGATGTGAATCTCGGGGCGGGTGCCATCGTCGGCAAATCACTCCACCCCCAGCCCCTCCTGAAATCTCACCCCTTGGCCGAGGAACCCTGCCTCGGGGCCAGGACCACTATGCGACGCCGGTAATCCCCCTCATGGTCCAAAGGAGGGCCGACGACTCTCAGTACCGCTTACTAGGCGGCGAGAGCGAGCTGGCGGTTGTCCGCAGCTACGTTTGGTTCCCTGTTGGTAACGCGGTCCTCAGGGTCCGCGGCTCGCTTGCCAATCCTTCTCCGCCCCGTCGAAACTGGTTCGGGCCCGTGAAGGTTCCTGCTGTGCGCAAGGGTATCACCGTGCCGTGGGGCGCCCCTTACGCGAGGTGCCGCCGACGCGGGCTCAGCCGTCGCGCTCGGCCAGGCGACTGCCCACGGCCACGCCGATCACCATCAGCACCGCGAGCAGCGTGGTGACGGTGTTCTGGAAGGCGGGCTCAAGGCCGTTCCACTTCGAGTTCTGGTACATCACGAACCAGTTGCCGCCGATCGTGATGAAGCCCAGAAAGAACACCAGCAGGCCGAACAGGGCACCCAGCAAGGTCCAGCGCTGGCCGGCCTCCCAGGCATCGCGCGCACCTGAGCGGCGAAGACCGAGCACGCCACCGATGATGAGGCCGATCGCGGCGAGGGTCTCACCCACGATGACCCCGATGTACGCGAGCACGTGGAACCACGTGGCGTCGATGAAGCGCCACTCGAAACCGTTGTCGGGCGGCGTGCCGTCGCCGCTGAGCACGCCCTCGATGAACGGCCAGTTGCTGCCGGTCGGGTTGGTGGGGTTCGTGATGTTGTCGAACGCCACCACCAGGAAGTACGCGGCGGCCATCAGCACCACGATCGACGCCGCCACGCGGGCGATTCGCCAGAAAGGCCATGCGGTGCGAGGGGCGATCACGAGCCCACGGTACCCGAGTACGGTGATGCACATGCCCTATGCACGACGCCTCGTTGCAGTACTGGCGGCCACCGCGGCGCTGGGCCTGGTGGCGGGCTGCGGCGGCAGCGACGATGGCGGCGGCTCCACGGCCGGCGGCGGAGGGGATTTCGTGGCGGCTGCAAACGCCATCTGCTCGGTGGCCACCGACGAGTTCAACGCCCTGGGCAACACGCAGCAGTTCGAATCGCTCGACGACTTCCGCACGCGCTTCGGCAAGGCGCTGGCAATCGCCCGGCAGCAGTACGCCGACATCACCGCGCTGGACCCCCCGGCGGATATCGCCCCGGACGTCGAGGCCTATCTGACAGAAGGCGGGAAAAGCGTGGCACTGAGCCAGGACCTGTTCGACCGCGTGATGGCCGGTGAGGATCTGGCCGATGCCGAGGCCGCCACAACCGGCAGCACCGCGGGGCAGGCGACCATCTCCGCCCGGCGCGGGGCGGCCCTTGCCGCCGGGCTGGAGGCCTGCGCGTCGTAGAGCCGTGCGGAGTGGGCCGGAACCCGGGCATGCCCGCCCGCACTCGGCCCTACACTCAGGTCATGCGTGTCCTCCTCATGCGCACGTGCCTGTCCGACGCCGTGGCGCCGTCGGTGTGGAAGTCGGCCAAGCGCGTGCTCGAGCGCGCCGGGGTCGAGGTGAAGGTGCCCCGCTCCCAGACCTGCTGCTCGCAGCCGGCGTGGACCGCCGGGCACCCCGACCAGGCCCGCGCAGTGGCGCGCCACACCCTGCAGGTATTCGCGGGGCCGGAGGAGGTCGTGGTGCCGTCCGGCTCGTGCGCGGGCATGGTGGTGCACGCCTACCCCGAGATGTTCAAGGGCGAGCCCGAGGAGGAGGCCGCGCTCGACCTGGCCCGGCGCACCATCGAACTCACGCAGTTCCTGGCCAGGCACGGGCTCGACCCGGGGCCGGCCGCCCCGGGGCCCGTAACCCTGCACGACTCATGCCACATGCTGCGCGTGATGAATGAGAACGAGAGCCCGCGACAGGTGCTGGCCAGCGGCGGGTGCGAGGTGCGCGAGATGCAGCACACCGATCGCTGCTGCGGCTTCGGCGGGGTGTTCTCGATCAACTTCCCCGAGCTCTCCGCCCGGCTGGGCGAGGAGAAGGCCCGTGCCGCCGTGGAGTCGGGTGCGCACGAGGTGGTCTCGTGCGACCTGGGATGCCTCATGCACATCGTGGGCGTGGCCCACCGCCAGGGCATCCCCATCCGCGCGCGGCACATCGCCGAGGTTCTCGACACATGAGCAGCCGCAAGCGCCGGTCGGACGGCGGGGTGGCCTACTCAGACCTTGACGGGTCTTTGCGCGACCGCACCATCGTGGCGCTTGCAGACACCACGCTGCGCGGCAACCTCGACACCGCGGCCGCCAGCTGGGGCGAGAGCCGCGACGCCATGCGGCGTGACCACGGGCTCGACGACATGCGCCAGCGCGCGCGGGACATCCGCCGGCAGAACATCCGCGATCTGCCCGCCCTGCTCAGCGAGATGCAGGCCAAGGTGCGCGAGGCCGGAGGCACGGTGGTGCGCGCGGCAGACGGCGCCGAGGCCTGCCGGTACATCACCGGTCTTGCCAAGGCGCGGGGCGTGAAGGTGGTGGCCAAGAGCAAGTCGATGGCCACCGAGGAGATCAAGCTGAACGAGGCGCTCGAGGGCTCGGGCCTCGAGGTGGTGGAGACCGACCTGGGCGAGTGGATCCTGCAGCTGGCGGGCGAGCGCCCCTCGCACATCATCGCGCCGGCCGTGCACCTCAATCGGTCGCAGGTGGCGCAGCTGTTCCGCGAGGAGGCCGGCACCGATGATGTGCCGGATGACCGCGAGGGCCTGGTGGCGCATGCGCGCATGCGCCTTCGCGAGAAGTTCGCGCAGGCCGGGATGGGCGTGTCGGGCGTGAACCTGGGCGTGGCGTCCACCGGCACCGTGTGCATCGTGGAAAACGAGGGCAACGCACGGCTGGTCACGTCGCAGCCACGCATTCACGTGGCGGTGATGGGCATGGAGCGCGTGGTGGCCGACTGGGACCAGGCCGCGCACATCCTGCAGGTGCTGCCCATGGCCGCGATAGGCCAGGACGCCGCCAACTACGTGAACCTCATCACCGGCCCGCGCCGTGAGGGCGAGGCAGACGGGCCGGAGGAGTTCCACCTGGTCATCGTCGACGGCGGGCGCGGCGCGCTTCGCGGCACGGAGTTCGAGGAGGCCCTGTCGTGCATCCGCTGCGGGGCCTGCCTGTACTCGTGCCCCATGTGGAAGTCGGTGGGCGGGCAGGCCTACGGGTCGCCGTACTCCGGCCCCATCGGTGCGGTCATCACCCCGCTGCTCGAGGGCCCGTCGTCGCCGTCGTCGCGCGATCTTCCCTTCATGTCGTCGCTGTGCGGCGCGTGCGGCGAGGCCTGCCCCGTGGGAATCCCCCTGCAGGACCTGCTGGTGCGTGCCCGCGCGCGGGCGTCGTCGCCCGACACCCGGAAGGCGGGGCTGGCCTTTCGCGCATGGAGCCGCCTGTGGCGCCACCCCAGCACCTACAGGGCGTGGATGGCCGGCTGGCGGCTGATGCTGCGTGCACGCGGCAAGGGCGGATGGGCCACCGACCTGCCCGGGCCCGGCGGCGGGTGGACCCAGGTACGCGACATGCCCACCAGGTGGCCTCCGCGCCGGTGAACGACGCACTGGTGGACGAACTGCTGGCATCACTTGCCCGTCGCAAGGCCACGGGGCAGGTGGCGCCGGCCGCAGACGCCGGCCGCGACGCCGCCCGGTGGATGGCCGACGCCGGCGTGGTGCGCGCCGTGCTGGCCGACGACCCGGTGGTGGCGCAGGTGGGGCTTGCCGACGCGCTGCGGCGGGAGGGCATTGATGTGCTCACCTGGCCCACCGGGCTGGGCAAG
>CAMCDF010000140.1 GCA_945873475.1 Bifidobacterium breve
CAGTTGCGCCACTCGGCCTCGGCGATGTGGCGCACGTCGATGGGGATGCCCTCGGCCTCTGCGGCCTCCAGCAGCAGGTCGCGCGTGACGCCCCCGAGGATTCCCTCGATGGGAGGGGTCAGCAGGGTGCCGTAGGCCACGATGAACACGTTGGCGGCGTCCGATTCACCCAGGTGCCCCACGTCGTCCAGCAGCAGCGCGTGGTCGGTGCCGGCGGCCACCGCGCGCCGGTGGGCAAGGCGATGCCCGGCGTACGACAGCGTCTTGTGCTCGCGGATCTCCTCGCCCGGCCACCACGCACCCACAAGTGCGGTGACAGTCACCCCGGGGTCCGGAACCGGCTCATATGCAGTTGCTTCCACCAGCAGGGTGGGACGGGGGGTGACTGTCACCCTCACGCGGTGCACGCCGCTGTCGAGCTGGGCGGTGACGGCCTCCACTGCCTCGCGCACCTGGGCATCGGATGGCGCGGGCGAGAGCCCCAGGGCGTCGATGGACGCCCGCAGGCGTGCCATGTGACGGTCGATCAGCGGCACGCGCCCGTCTTCTGCGCGCATGGTCTCGAACAGGCCGTCGCCCCAGCGCACGCCGGGGTCGGTGATGGGCAGGGCCGCGTCATCGGGCGGCACCAGGCCGCCGTCCAGCCAGACCACGTGGCTCATGGCGCGGTGGCCCCGATTGCGGTGAGGAACGGCGAGGCCTTGCGCCAGGCCTCCTCGCGCTCGGCCACCGGGTGGCTGTCCCACACCACGGCGCCGCCCGACCAGTACTGCGCGCGCGGCACGCCACGCGGCACCCATGCGGTGCGGATGGTCACCGAGGCATCCAGTGAACCATCGGTACCCACGGCCACAACGCTGCCGAACGCCGGCCCGCGACCCACCGGCTCGATCTCGCGGATGACCTCGAGGGCACGCACCTTGGGCGCGCCGGTCACGGACCCGGCGGGGAACACCGCGCGCAATACCTCGGCCGGCCCGATGTCGTCGCGCAGCACCGCGCTGACCCTGCTGACCATGTGATCGGCGTAGGCGGTGACCAGCGGGCCCATGAGGCCCGGCACCGACACCCCGCCGGGCCGCGCGATGCGCCCCAGGTCGTTGCGCACCAGGTCGACGATCATCACGTGCTCGGCGCGGTCCTTCACGCTTGCTGCCAGCGCCAGGAAGTCGCCCGGTGCGGCGGTGCCCTTGATGGGCTCGCTCCAGGCGGTGCGGCCGTCGCTGGCCACCATGCGCTCGGGCGACGCCGAGATGACGGTGCCCTCCGGAAGGTCGAGGTAGGCGCGGTGCGCAGCCGGACCCGCCGCTGCCCACAGCGCGCGCGCCAGCGCGGCCGGCCCGGCGGTCCACTCGGCATCCAGCCGCTGCACCACGTTCACCTGGTACACGTCGCCGGCGCGGATGAGGTCGCGCGCGTGCTGCACGGCCGCCTCGTACATGGCACCCGGCAGTGATGAGCGCACGTCGGAGCAGGGCGGCGCCACGCGCGGCAGCGCACCGGTGCGCGAGTGGGCGGCGTCGAGCAGGGCGTCGGCCTCGGGGCCAGGCCGCTCGGCCACCAGCATGCCGTTGCCGTCGTCGTCCACCACGAACACGGCGGGGTAGCGGGCGATCACGCCCGCGGGAGGTCCGGCGTCGTCGGGTGGGGATCCCGGCAGCAGTTCCACGGTGCCCGCCAGGCGGTCGGCCAGGAGGCCCATCCACCCGCCGGCCATGGGGTCTGCGGCCGCGATTGGCGCCTGCGGCCGGCGCAGGGCGTCCCATATCGAGGCTCCGGTGGCGACCTCATCGGGGCAGGCGGCCACGATGGTCCGGCCCAGGTGGCGCACCAGAACCGGGGAGTCCAGGTGCAGCACCGCGGCCAGCAGGTGGTTGGGGCAGACCCCCGTGCCCAGCGACACGACCATGGGCCCGCGGCTGCGTGCGAGAATGCGATCTCCCGGCATCGCCCGCGACGCTACACAACAACAAGAAGGATTCCCGACGTGCGCCACACCATCGCCTTCCAGGCCACAGGCTTCCAGGCCGCCCCGGTCGATGTCGAGATCGAGGTACCCGATGGCGAGGAGGGCCCCGAGCCCGAGCAGATCCCCTCGGCCATCCTGGTGTTCCTGGGCGGCCCGTCGGTGCAGGTGAGCGCCTTCGTCAGCCGTCAGGACGCCGAGAACCTGATGAACGCCTTCACGCAGGCCGAGCCCATGCGCGGCGACATGCCCGCCGAGGCCCAGGGCTGGGAGCCCGAGGAGACCGTGCTGCCCGCGGCCATGCTGTTCGGCGTGAACATCGAGAGCCTGGTGGGCGCGGCGGTGACCCCGCCGCACATGAACCCCGAGGTCGGCATCGTTCCGCACTGGACCGTGCAGCTGCAGGACGCCGACGGGTCGTCGGCCCAGCTGGCCGTGAGCGACGCCCTGTGCGTGACCATCATCCGCACGCTGTCGCAGGTGGCGGCCGGCGAGCTGACCGACGGCGACGACGAGGGCTCGGCCCTCGACGGCCTGGTCGACCCCGACGAGGCCGAGGACACCGAGCAGTAGGCCGGGGGCGGGCTGCCGCCGATGCGCTGGTACGAGGACTACATCGTTGAAGCCGGGCGCGCGGGGGTCGTGTGGATCCTCATCGCGTTCGTCACCACGTTCCTCATCACGCGCGGCATCACCCGCAGGATCCGCCGCGAGCGCGTCGCGCGCGAGCAGGCAGTGGCCCAGGGGCTCATCGGCCCAGATGAGGTCGACTCCGGTGGGGTCATCAACGACATCACCATCGGCGGCGTGCACATCCACCACCAGGTGTGGGGCCTGCTGCTCATGCTGGTGGCGGGCATGCTGCAGTTCGCCTACGAGTTCTCGTCACCGTGGCTCGAGATGACCGGCGCCATGTTCGGAGTGGGCGCCGCCCTGGTGCTCGACGAGTTCGCGCTGTGGCTGCACCTGGACGACGTCTACTGGAGCGAGGCCGGCCAGAAGTCGATCGACGCCGTGGTGGCCACGGTCATCGTGCTCACCGCGCTCATCTTCGACAGCGGGCCCATGGGGGTGTCGGCCACCGACCTCGACGACGCGCCCCTGGTGGTGCCCATCATCGTGGCCGTCAACACGGCCCTAATGGTGGTCACCCTCATGAAGGGCAAGATCATGATGGCGGCCATCGGCTTCTTCATCCCCTTCGTCGCGCTGGTGGGCGCGATACGCCTGGCCCGCACGCCGTCGTGGTGGTCGCGCACCCTCTACGGGCGCCATCCCCTGAAGATGCAGAAGGCCGTGGCCCGCGAGCGGCGCAGGCGCGATCGCATCGAGCGTGTGCGCGTGAGCCTGGGCGGCGAGCCCGATCCTGCTCCTGCCGCCGGGGCGCCCGGCCCCTAGGGCCGTGCGGGGGTGCCGCCTATGCGGTGACGGCCTCCGCCTTGCCCGACACCGACAGGCGCCGCACGGCGGCCACCAGATCGGCCCCGCCGTCCACCGCCATGTCGTGCCCCGCGCCCTCGACCACGTCGAAGGTGGCGGCGCGCAGCCAGATGGCCAGTTCGCGCTGGTCCTGGGCCGGCACGGCCCTGTCGTCGCTGCCCGCGATGATTGCCACCGGGGCGTCCACCTGCGCCAGGGCGCCGCGCCAGTCGGGGCGAGTGGCCATGGCCTCGGCCGCCAGGGCCTGGCCCTCGTCGCGGTTGCGCTCGCGCAGCGCGCGGGCGATGAGCATCCAGCGGTCGCGGCCGTCGGAGTCCTCACCGCGCGGGCCGATGCCCGACAGCACCAGACCGCTCACCAGGCCCGGGTGGCCAAGCGCCAGGGCCAGCGCGGTGGCGCCGCCCAGCCCGATGCCCAGCATCACCGCACCGCCGCCCTC
>CAMCDF010000141.1 GCA_945873475.1 Bifidobacterium breve
GTGGCGGCGGCATCTGACCTGGTCCTGGTGAGGCGGGGAGAGGAAGCCGCTCGCGCCACGGATCCTCTGGGCGAGCCCATCGTGGCGCTCGCATCGGTGCCCGGGGGCGTGGTGATCGCGGGCGCTGGGGATCGGGCGGTGGTGCATTCGATCGTCCCCGGGGCGTCCAGGCCGGCCATCGCCGTGCCGCCCGGCACGGGGCGCACGCTGTCGGCGGCCGGTGGGTTGCTCACGGCGTCCACCAGGTCGCTGGGCGAGCGCGTGAGCGTGCACGACCTGGCCACGGGCAGGTCCATCGCGACCCTGAGGGGCGTGTCCACCGGGGTGCCGGCCCCCCCGTACGTGGTGGCCACGGGTCGCGAGGGAACGGTCGTCGCCGGACCCTGAGAGGGGGATTCCGTCCCCCCGGTGCGAAATACTTCCGCAACGACGGAGCGTTCCGCTCCCCTACCCGGAGGTCCCCAGAGAATGAAGCTCAACACCAAGTTCCGCCGTCCGAGCGCATCGATGGTCATCGCCACGACCGCACTCGTCATCGCCGCCGGTGGAGCGGGCGCATTTGCCGCGACCCAGATCAACGGCAAGAATCTGGTCAACAAGTCGGTCACCAACGCCAAGCTGGCGAATGGCGCCGTGAACAACCGCGTGCTCCAGAGCAACAGCGTGCTGGCCAGCACCCTCGCGCCGGGCGCCGTCAGCACCAAGCTGCGCTACGCGGTCGTGAACGTCCCCACGGGCACCACCGTGAATGTGTTCGCCCGCTGCAACTCGGGCGAGGACGTCGTGGGCGGCGGCTTCGGCGGCATCAACCCGACCACCTGGGTGGGTCAGGCCAACCCGCAGGCGCATGTGTCGTTCTCGCGTCCGGCTGCCCAGGACGGCCAGGCCCCGATCAACGGCGCCGTGCCGGTGGGCTGGAACGTCGGTGTGGTGAACGAGAGCAACCAGGTCGTGCAGGCGTCGTCCTACGTGGTCTGCCTGAAGGCCTAGGCAGGCGATGCGGACTACCCGCCCCCCGGCTGCGGCCGGGGGGCGGGTGCCTCGCTACCGCCCCTCGAGCTCGCGCGTGACGCGCGCGAGGCCCGCCACCTCGACGGGGTCGTCTTCCAGTGCGGGCACGGTCGCGATCGGCGGCGCGCTCAGCGCGCCCGAGAGCGATGCCATCTCATGACGGTCGGCCGCAGCGCGTGCCCGTGCGGCAGACAGCGCCTCGGCAGCGCGGGCTGCGAGGCCCTCGGGGTCGGGCGCCCCGGCACCCGCCAGCAGGGCCGCGAGGCCGTCGGGCGCGCTGCCCCCGCCGCCCGGCTCGGGGTGCACCCGGTTCACCACCACCGCGCCCAGCGGGTAGCGATCGTCCCGCAGTCTGCGCCAGAGGGCGATGGCCTCGCCGACGGGCTCGGGGCGGGGGCCCGTGACCACCACGAAGCGCGTGGAGTCGGACTCCAGGAGGAGCCGCACGGCGGACGCCCGCTCGCTGAAGCCCTGGTACATCCCGTCGAACGACTGCAGGAACTCCGAGATGTCGGTGAGCAGTTGCGCGCCCGTAAGGCGCTCGACCACGGACATCACCATGTGACCACCGGCCTGCAGCGCGCGCCATCCCGTGCGGCCGGCACCTGATCGCGGCCCCAGCAGCAGCCTGAGGCCGCGCCCCTCCACGAAGCGGGTCATGCGCTCGGGGGCATCGAGGAAGTCGAGCGCATTGCGGGCCGGCGGGGTGTCGAGCACCACCACGTCGTAGTCGCCCGAGTCCACGAGCTCGTGCAGCCTCTCGACGGCCATGAACTCCTGGGCGCCCGCCACCGCCCCCGACAGGTGCCGGTACACGCGGTTGCCCAGGATCTTGTCGCGTGCGGCGTCGTCGGGGGCCTCCCGTTCGACCAGCCGGTCGAAGGTGGCCTGCGGGTCGAGCTGCAGTGCGTCGAGCGTGCCCGCCATCGGCATTCCGGCGGCCTCCACCCGCGCCGGGTCAACGCGGTGGGGCGTGTCGCCGAGGTGCTCGATGCCCAGCGCGCTCGCGAGCCTCCGCGCCGGATCGATGGTGACCACGGCCACGCGCGCCCCGCGTGATGCCAGCCCCAGCGCGAGTGCCGCCGACACCGTGGTCTTGCCCACGCCGCCGGCGCCGGCGACCACCACGATGCGGCGCCCCTCGAGCAGGCCGACGAGGTCCAGGTCAGCCGCCATCGCCACCGCCGATCGCGGGGTCCGACATCAGTGCTGCGGACAGCGCCTCGAGCCCGCCCGATGCGGGGGAGAGATCGGGCACCACGGGGAGGACGGCCACCGGGATGCCGGCGTCACGCCCGAGCCCGGCAACCTCGCGGGCGTCGTGCACCGCGCCATCGGCCACCGCCAGGGCGGCGAGGGCGGCGGCCCTGTCGGCGTCGGGCGCCCCCGGCCTACCGGCCACGGCGCGCAGGGCATCGACCTCGGCGGCTCCGAACGGCGACGTGCGCACGCCGTTCACGACGGCGCAGGTGACCGGCAGGTCCTTGGCCCGCATGGACTGCACGGCCTCCACTGCCTCGGTGACCGCGAGGTCCTCCGGGCGGGCCACCACGACCACCCCGGTGGCCGCCGGGTGGCGGATCACCCGCTCGATGGCGTCGGCCTGGTCGCGGATGGGCCCCGATCCCGCCAGGTCGCGAACGTTGCCCGCCACCTCGAGAAGCGCGATGCCGTGGCCGGTGGCCGGTGCGTCCACCACCAGGCGGTCCCACACCGGCGTGCCGCCCTGCACCGCGGTGGCGAGATCCCAGATCTTCCCGAGCGTGACGAGCTCCGAGAGCCCCGGCGCTGCCTGGGTCACCTGATGGAAGGCACGGCTGCGGGCCATCATCTCGACGAGTGGCCTCACCTTCAGCTGGATGGTGAGGTACTCCTGGGTGGCCCGATCGGCATCGACCGACAGCGCGTGGAGCCCGGGCCGGACCTCCACCGGTACGTCGACCGAGGGGGGCATGCCGAACAGCGCCTCCGTGCGCCGCTCGCCCGCCACCTCGAGCAGCAACGTGCGGTGCCCGGCGTCCGCCAGGCCCAGCGCGAGCGCCGCCGCGACCGTGGTCTTGCCCACGCCGCCCTTGCCCAGGACGAATGCGAGGCGGCGTTCGGTGAGCGGCGGCCCTGCCATGGCATCCACCCTAGCCCGGGAGGATGCCCTCGCCGATGATCCCGGCCATGACGGGGACGACCGCCCCCCCGATCGTGACGGCCGCCGGGCCGCCGGGCCCGCCGGCGACGTCAACCTGCACCACGCCATCGCGGCCGAGGTGGCGCCCCTGCTGCACCACCAGCCGCAGGCTGCCCCGTGCGTCGCCGTCGCCCTTGGCGGCCAGCGCCGCCCCCAGCGCGCCCGCGGCGCTGCCGGTGACCGGGTCCTCGGGTATTCCGATGGGCGATGCGAAGTGCCTGACCTCGGCCTCGACGGCCCCGTTGCCGCGACGTCGCACCACATAGGCACTCACACCGGCCCAGCCCTCGTCCCGCGCCTGCATGCGCAGCGCGTCGTGGTCGGGCGACAGGCCGTCGAGGTCTGCCACCTCCAGCATCACCTGGGGCAGGCCCGCATCCCAGATGGGCGCGTCGCCCACCGCGCGGCCGCTCAGGCACTCCGCAACGGCTCCTGCGTCGGCGCTGCCGGGAGATACCGGCCCGCTGCGGGTCATCGCGGCACCGTGGTCGTCGGCCTGCACCGGGATGTCGCCGGCCGGGGTCGACAGCATTGCCTCCGAGCCGACCCATCCGATGCGCCGCAGCACCCAGGCGGCG
>CAMCDF010000142.1 GCA_945873475.1 Bifidobacterium breve
TCGGGGGCGGCGGCTACGCCGAGGTCCTGCGGGTGCCCGCCTCCAATGCGATCCCGGTGCCTCCCGGCATGTCGTGGGAGCACGCGGCGGCCGTGCCGGAGGTCTTCATCACGGCGTACCAGGGGCTCATCCGGCTGGGGCGTCTGGGCACGGGCGATGTTGCCCTGGTGCATTCGATCGCCAGCGGTGTCGGCACCGCGGCAGCGCAGATATGCAGGGCGGTCGGCGCGCGATGCATCGGCACCTCTCGCTCACCCGACAGGGCCGGCGCGGGAATGCCCTGGGGGGCCGAGGCCCTCGCCGCGCCCGACGGGCTGTTCGCAGCCACTGTGCGCGAGATGACAGACGGCCACGGGGCCGATGTCATCCTCGACCTCGTGGGGGCCAAGTACCTGTCGGAGAACGTCGCGTGCCTCGCGCGTGGCGGGAGGATCGTGCTCACCGGCCTGGTCGGCGGCCGTCGCGCCGAGATCGACCTCGGGGCCCTGCTTCCGCTGCAGGCCACGATCGTGGCATCAACGCTCCGGGGGCGAACCACAGCGGAGAAGGCCGAGATAATGGCGGATTTCGGCGATTGGGCCGCACCCCGGTTCGCGTCGGGCGAGCTGGAGCCCGTGGTGCACGCCGTACTGCCATTGGCCGATGCGCATGAGGCCCACCGAATCGTGGAGGCCGATCAGGCCGTGGGCAAGGTCGTGCTCATCCCCTGACAGGGTGTCATGGGGCGTTGGCGGCCGTGTTACGGTTCGCGCGGGCCCAAACCGAGGAGATTCATGAAGACCTTCATCAAGTTGCTCGCCCTGGTTGGCATCGGGGCCATCGTCTACTGGTTCGTGCGGGAGCGCCTCGCGGGCGAGCCGGACGAGTTCACCTTCACCGAGGTGACCGCCGACGGATCCGACGCCATCAGCGAGACCGTGGGCGACTCGGCGGACGCCGCCGCGGACGCCGCCTAGGCACCTCAGGGGCCCGCGGTGGGCATTCGCCTTGCCGAGGGGCCCGACCCCGTCGCCGCCCTCGATCCCGACCTGGCGCAGGCCGCCAGGGGGATCGGGGTGGCGGTGGCGATGCGGCTGCGCGAACTCGCGCCCGCGATCCGGCCGGCCGGCGAGAGCGGCGAGCCGGACCTGGTGATCGAGGAGATCTCCCTCGACCCGGAGGATCCCCTCGACCCCGTGACCCTCCTCGCCTGCATCTCGGCCCACGACGCCTACGTGAGCGGGCGCGGGCGATCGGCGGGCGCGAGCCCCGGCGCCCTGGCCATCGCGCGCATCCTCGCGTGGGCAACCCGTGCCGAGGCCCTGGGGCGGGCGCCGCGCATCACGTGGATCGGTCCGCCGTCCCGGCGACCCGACGACATCGCCGGGCACGTGGTGTCTGCGAGTGTCCGGCTTTCGGGGGCCGATGGCGCCGTGAGGGCGGCCGCGGTGGCGATAGTGGCCTAGGCGCTGCTCCGCAGGGCCGACTCCACCCGCTTGACCATCGACTGCAACCGCAGGAACTCGGCTTCGTTCCCGCCCGTTCGGGCCGTGGTCATCAGGCGCTCGAGCGCACGCTTCTCCACGCGCAGGTAGGCGTCTTTCAGTTCCTCCTCGGTGCCCCCGTCGGCGGCCTCCGCGCGCAGCGCGGCCTCGAGCGGGGCGAGGTCATCGGGCCACCCCTCGTCACCCGAGATGATGAGCCGCCTGGCCTCGCGGTGCGCCTGTGCGCCCAGGTGGTCCTCGCGCATGCCCTCGAGCATGGGCCTGCCGGCCGTGGGCATGGCGATGGCCAGCGCCAGCAGGCGCCGCTCGCGGGCTTCATCCAGCGACGGCGGCTCGGGAGCGGCGTCGTGCTGCTCGGTCTTCGGTGTGGCCCTGCGCGCACCCGTCCCCTGGGCCCGTCGCATGAAGCGATCGAACAGCACCGGTGAGATGCCCAGGGCCGTGACCCTGCGGATGGCCTCGTCCTTGTCGGCCGACTCCGGAAACGCTTCGAGCAGCGTGCCCAGGTCGGATAGCGCGCGGTCCTGCTCGGCCGGCGAGTCACCGGCGCGGGCGATGCGCCGATCGACGAGCCAGGGCAGCAGCGGGTCGGCACTCTCCACAGCGGCGGCCAGTACCTGGCGACCTGACGACTGGCCCGCCAGCTCACCGGGGTCGCTGCCCGGGGGCAGGCCAACGACCGCCAGGCGCACAGGCACGTCCCTGGCGGCCTCGATGGTGCGCCGGGCGGCGTCCTCCCCCGCGCGGTCGGCGTCGAAGCACAGCCGCACCTCGGGCACCACCCGCGCCAGGAGCCTCAGCTGGGTGGTGGTGAGGGCGGTGCCCATGCAGGCCACTGCGCCCTCCACTCCCGCAAGCCTCAGGCCCATCACATCGGTGTAGCCCTCTGCCACCACGGCGAACCCGGCCTTGGCGGCTGCCTGCCGGGCCAGGTCGAGTCCGAACAGCAGCTCGCGCTTTCGGAATCGGTCACCCTCGGCCGAGTTGACGTACTTGGCGCGCTCGTTGGGGTCGAGGGTTCGCGCGCCGAAGCCCTGCACCCGTCCGCGGGCATCGGTGATGGGGAAGGTGATGCGCGACGTGAAGAAGTCTGATGCCGTGCCGCCGCGCACGCGCGCCAGGCCGGCCTGCGACAGCTGGTCCCGCGAGAAGCCCTCCTGGATGGCCCGCCCCGAAAGCGCGGTGCCACCGCCGGGCGCCCAGCCAACGCGGAATGTGCGAAGAAGGTCTTCGGGGAACCCACGCCCCAGCAGGTACTCGCGCGCCTCGGCAGCCTCGTCCGACTTCCAGAGCATCGCGGCATAGAAGGCGCACGCGCGTTCAAGCAGCTCCCGCACGCGCTCGTTCTCGCGCCTGCGCTCCTCCTCCTGGGGCGAGGCCGTCTCGTACTTCAGCTCCACCCCGAACCGATCGGCCAGCTGCTCCACGGCCTCCATGAACGAGCCGGCGCCCTCGCGCTGCTGCATCCACGTGAAGGAGTCCCCCGTGGCCCCGCAGCCGTAGCAGTAGTAGGTGCGGTTCTCGGGCGGGATCAGGCAGAACGATGGCGTGCGCTCGTCGTGGAACGGGCACCTGCCCCACCACCGGCCGCCGCGCTTGGTCAACTGCACCTGACCGCGCACGAGTTCAAGGAGGTCTGCGGTGCGACGCACCTCATCGATGCTGGAGTCGTCGATGCGGGGCATCAGAGCGGCCCCTCGTGCGGAACGAACATGTCCCGGTGCACGCGCACCGCGTAGCGATCGGTCATGCCCGATACGTGGTCGGTGACCCGGGTCAAGACGTCGTCGTCTCCACCCTCCGGAAGAAGCGAGGGGTCGTCGAGGTATGCCCGCACCAGTGCCTGCACCACGTACCGCGCGCGGCCGGCCTCATCGGCGGCCGGTGAGGCCAGGTACACCTCATCGAACATGAAGCCCCGCAGCGAGCGGAAGGCCTCCCCCACCTCGTCGCTCTGGCGGATCTCGTCGGCGTCGGCAGACGATCCGACGATGTCGGACACCAGGCAGGTGATCCTCTCGGACGTGGACGAGCCGAGCACCGCGATCTCGGCCCGGGGCAGGTCGGCCTCGG
>CAMCDF010000143.1 GCA_945873475.1 Bifidobacterium breve
GCCACGACGCCCTTCGCACGATTGCCTTCCTGCAGACTGCCGAAGACGCCATCATCGGCAACGTCGCGGATTCTGCGGCCGAGGGCAACGCCGCGGATGCGGCCAGCCATCTGGAGGACTACCGCAGCGTCCGCGCCGCGGAGGAGTCACGGGAGATCCGCGAGGGCGTGCTGACGGCACTCGACGCCTGTGGGGTTCCTGCGCCCAGGGCATGACCCCCTGGGGCACCGCCCCCCTGCGTATCTCCGCGGCATAGGTCTACCCTGAAGGGCGTCGGTCGGGATCATCCGTGCACCCGGCTCGAGCAAGGGGTTTGCATGCCAGCGCATGGCAGCAGCTGCACCACCAGCCGCCGGAGCCGTCGTTGAGATCGGCCCTGGTCGTCGACGACGATGATGAGCTGCGCGGGATGCTCGCGAAGCTGCTGGCCGACGCGGGGTATGAGGTGCACACGGCCTCGGGCGGGCGCGCCGGCGCCGCGTCGGCAATCGCAACGCCCCCCGACGTCGTGCTGCTCGACCTCTCGATGCCCGACATCGACGGCTGGCGGGCGCTGGAGATGATCCGCGAGCACGGCCCGCTGCCCGCAGTGGTGGTGCTGAGCTCCTACTCGCGGGAGTCCGACAAGGTTCGCGCACTGCACCTGGGCGCCGACGACTACGTGACCAAGCCGTTCTCGAGCCCCGAGCTGCTGGCGCGCGTGGGATCTGCGGCACGGCGGTCGTCTGCCCTGCGGGGGGGCATCTACCCGGCGACCCTGTCGTTCGACGGCATCGAGATCGACCTCGATCGGCGGGACGCAACGCTGGACGGCCAGGCGCTTTCGCTGACCAAGTCGGAGTACGACCTGCTGGTGATGCTGGTGGCCGAGCCCAATCGCGTGTTCAGCCGGCGCCAGCTGGTGGAGAGGCTCTGGGGTCCCGACTGGTTCGGCGACGAGCACACGATCGACATGCACGTGTCGCGGCTTCGCGGAAAGCTGCGCGACGACGTCCGGGCACCGCGATTCATCCAGACCGTCAGGGGCGTGGGCTTCCGCATGGCGCCGGCGGCCGACGTGCCGACCCCCGGCCGAAAGGGCGGTATCCGCCCCGGAGATCGCACAGAACCGACCTGAACAGGGTTTCGTTACGAAACCGGGACCTTCGCGGGACCTTTGGGGTCTACAAGACCTAACCAGGGTTGGTGCATACGAAGGTCCACGCGGGGGGTACGACCCACCGCACCCAGGGGGGAAGATGGCGACGATCGATATCAATGAGGCACAGATGGCCCAGGGGGCCAAGGCCGGGAGCGGCTCGGCAGCCGACGGCACGCAGGCAATTCGCGTGGCAATGCTGGACGACCAGCCACTGTTCATCGATGGGGTCGAGATGGCCATCGAGCACTCGGGCGACATGACCATGGTGCTGCGCTCGGGGTCGGTGGACCACCTGCTGCATGCGCTCTCGCGCGTGGACGCCGACATCCTGCTCATGGAGCCGTGGGTGCGGTCGGGAGACGGCCTCGACGGCGTGGCCGCCGTGAAGGCCCATCACCCGTCGGTGGCCATCATCGCGCTTTCGCACTGGTCGGACGCCGCCCACGTGAAGCAGGTCGTGGCCAACGGCGCGCACGGCTACGTGAGCAAGTCGACGCGGGCAGCCGACCTGCCGTCGATCATCCGCCACATCGCCACCGGCGCAACCGTGCTGCCGAGCACCGCCAGCCGGGGGCCCGGGGGATCAGACCTCACGCCGCGCGAGATCGAGGTGCTCGCACTGGCCGCGGAGGGGCTGTCGAACAGCGAGATCGGCAGGAACCTGTTCGTCACCGAGCAGACCGTCAAGTTCCACCTGGGCAACATCTACCGCAAGCTCGGGGTGGGCAACCGCACCGAGGCCGCGCACATCGCCACCCGCCGGGGGCTCATCCGCTAGCCGGCGGCCCCGAGCAGGTCATCCACGATCGCCAGCAGTTCGCGGTTGAGGAAGGGCTTGGTCACGAAGGCATCGGCGCCGCGCTCGACACTGCGGGCGCGGTGGTCGTCGCCCGACAGAGCCGTGAGCAGGATGACCGGCACGGTGCTCGACTCGCGGATGGCCGCCAGGGTGTCCCAGCCATCGAGCGACGGCATCTCGACATCGAGCACAACGAGGTCGACCTGGCCTTCGCGCAGGCCGTCGAGGCACTCGTGGCCGCTTCCCACCGCAATCACGTGATGCCCGCGCCGCTCGAGCACCACGGTGAGCAGTGAACGTACGGCGCTGTCATCCTCGGCGATGAGGATCGTGCTCATCCGCGCCCGGTGGGGGGGCGCGGCGCGGGCGGGATGTCGGCCTCGATGGTGGTGCCCCTGCCCGGCTGCCCGCTGATGCGCATCTCGCCGTTCAGCGCGCGCACGCGCTCGGCCATGCCCATCAGCCCGTAGGCACCGCTCTGGTAGCGGGCCGTCGGCACGTCGAGGCCGCGACCGTCATCGACCACGCGCAGCTGCATGGCGCCGTCGTCGCTGCGCACGAGGTGCATGCTCACCTGTGTGGCATCCGCGTGCTTGGCGATGTTGGTGAGCGACTCCTGGGCGATGCGGTAGAGGCAGTCGGCGACCTCCTCCGGTGGCTCCGGCATATCGGCGGGCACCGGGTCGAATTCGCACTTCACCCCGGTGCGGTCGGTGAACCCGCTCACCAGGTCGCCCAGCGCGCCCACCAGCGCGCGGTGATACAGCCCCTGGGGGCGGAGGTCCTCGATGATGCGCCGGGTGGCCTTGGACGCATCCATCACGTTGCGCTGGGATTCCTCCAGCCACTGGCGCGCCTCGGCCGGATCGCTGTCGAGGACGTCCTCGGCCATGCCCAGGCGCATGTTCAGCGCTGCCAGCGACTGCTGCAGGTCGTCATGGAGGTCGCGTGCGATGCGGCGGCGTTCCTCTGCCTGCACGCGCTCGCGGTCGGCCACCAGCACGCGCAGGGCGGCCTGCGACTCCTCGAGGGCCGCCTGCTCGGGCGCCTTGCCCGCGGGCTCGGCCAGCAGCAGCAGCGCACCCACAACGGCGTCGGGGCCGCCGATGGGGACCACCGAGCAGGTCACCGGGCGGGCCCCGCCGTCGCCGACCGCCCGCACGAGCATGGGAACGGCGTCGAGCCGGCCACCGGCGAGGGCGATTGCCAGGGGCGAGGCGCCGTCGGGCATGGGCGCGCCCGCGAGATCGCGCAACTCCACAGCCGCCTCGAGATCTGCGGCGGTGCGCAGGTCGAGCACATCGTGCTGAAGCCCGGTGACTGCCATGAAGGCGGGGTTCAGGGCCAGCACCGAACCATCGGACGACAAGACGACCGCACCGACGGGCATGCCCTCGAGCAGCGCCGCGAGGACGGGCCCGCACATGGTCTCGAGGCGCGAATCCACGAGTCCACGCTACTCGCATGGGCCCTGCTGCGCTTCACCGTGCCGCCGGCCCGCCGAACCCCGCCTCGGTGGCAGGCCCCGGTGCAACACTGGTCCCCATGGCCGCAGCACCCCTCACCACCCGCGAGCGCACGCTGCGCCG
>CAMCDF010000144.1 GCA_945873475.1 Bifidobacterium breve
CGTGGTCTACACCAACCGCAGCACGAAGTAGGGGAGGGGCACCGTGACCGCCGAGGGTGACTGGCGCGCTGCGCGCCACCAGAAGGGCGCCGACAGCGTGAAGGAAGTCCTGGGCCCCAAGGCCGAGGACTCGCTGGCCACCCTCGGCGAGCTCGGTGACCGCATCATCGAGACGATCTACGGCGACATCTACCAGCGTCCCGGGTTGACGCTGAAGGAGCGCCAGATCGCCACGCTGTGCATGCTCATGGCGCTTGGCGGCAAGGATCGTCAGGTGAAGGTGCACATGCGCGCCGGCCTGCGCGTGGGCATCACCGAGGATGAACTGCGCGAGCTGGTGATTCAGCTGGCGGCCTACGCGGGGTTCCCGGCGGCCATCAACGCGCAGGCGCAGCTGAACGAGGTTCTGGCCGAGGAATCCGCCTGACGTAGCAACGGGGATTTCACGGCGGGCCATGGAGGGCGACGACAATGCCCTGTCCATGGCCCGCCGAATCCTCATTCCCGTGCTCGCCGCGGCGGCGCTGCTCGCGTTGCCGTCGACGCTGGGCGCAGCACGTGATGTGACGTCGCTGAAGCAGCGCGTCGAGGCCGTGGAGGCCCGGGCGGCCCGCCTGGACGCCGCTGCCGGTGAGGCCGCCGTGCGGCACAACGCCGCCGTTGACAGGCTGGAATCGTCGCGCGCCGAGGCCGCGCGCACCCGCGTGCAGCTCGCGCGCACCCGGGGGCAGTTGGCGGTGGCGCGGGAGACCCTGTCGGATCGCCTGGTCACCCTCTACCGGCGTCCCGAGCCGGGCCTGATGGAACTGGTGGTCGCCAGCGGTTCGCTCACCGATCTGGTCAGCCGCACCGAGGCACTGCAGAGCGCCGCGGGCCAGGACGCCGGGCTGGTGCAGAAGGTGCGCGAGCGCCGGGTGGCCCTGAGGCAGGCGCAGGTGCGTCTGGCCGCGGCCATCACGACCGCCCGATCCGAGGCCGCTGTGGCGGCGCGCGAGCAGGACCGCATCGAGGACCTCGTGGCCCAGCACCGCGCGGTGGTGTCGCGGGCCCGCGGCGAGCTGAAGGCTGCGCTGTCGGCCCGCGTGCAGCAGAGGGTGCGCGACGCGCGCGCCAAGGGCGCGGCCGATATTCCCGTGGCCACCCCGGGCATCGAGCCGGTGTTCCCGGTCGCCGCACCCACCACGTTCTCGGACGACTGGATGGCGCCCCGGGGCAGTCGCTACCACGAGGGCATTGACCTTGTTGCCGCGCGCGGAGCCCCGATCGTGGCCGCGGTCAGCGGAACCATCGTTCGCATAGGCACCACGCCCATCAGCGGAAACCGCTTCTGGCTGCGCGCGCCGAACGGCGATGAGTACTTCTACTGCCACATGGACGGCTTCGCGCCGGCGGCGCGCGAGGGGGCGTTCGTGAAGGCCGGCACCGTGCTGGCCTACAACGGCGACACCGGCGACGCCAAGGGCACCGTGCCGCACCTGCACTTCGAGATCCACCCCGGGGGAGGCGGCCCGATCAGGCCCTACCCGCTGGTCTCGTCGTGGCCCCGCGTGGGCTGATCCTCCGCCGCCGGGTTGGGCCCGGCGTTCCAGCACTCGCACCTATCGTCCCGAAACACACACACCGCCCCCCGCATCGCCCGCCCGCGTGGGAGACTCCCCCCTGTGGATGAGGTGACAGGCACCGGGGGCGGGGCTCAGGGTCGCGAGAGCCGTGAGCAGATCGTGGCGCGCATCGCGGCCGAGCAGGAGGGGCTGCACCCCAACCCCGAGTACACGCGCACGGCGCGGCGGCGGGTGTGGATTCTCGGCCTCATCATGGTTCCGATCAGCCTGATCATCGGCTGGGCCATCGGCACGCCGCTGGGATGGAGCCCGTTCCTCTGGATCGCCACGGGGCTGGGCATCAGCCTGGGGGTCTTCTACGTGGCCTACGTCATCCTGGCCGAGCGCGATGACGGGCGAATCCAGCGCGAGCTGGACGAGGCCCGCGGGCAGCGGGGCGACGGCGCCCCGGAGGCCTGATGCAGGGCATCGAACTCGGCATCTACTCCTTCGGCGACGCCACGCCCGACCCGGCGACGGGCGGGGCCATCGACGTGGGCCAGCGGGTGCGCGACCTCGTCGAGGAGATCGTGCTGGCCGATGAGGTCGGGCTCGACATCTTCGGCGTGGGGGAGCACCACCGGCCCGACTTCCCGGTGTCGTCACCTGCCGTCGTGCTGGCCGCGGCGGCCGCGCGCACATCGCGCATCCGCCTCACCTCGAGCGTGACCGTGCTGTCGTCGGACGATCCCGTGAGGGTGTTCCAGGACTTCGCCACCATCGACCTGATCTCAGGAGGACGGGCCGAGGTCATGGCCGGCCGCGGGTCGTTCATCGAGTCGTTCCCTCTGTTCGGCTACGACCTTGCCGACTACCAGGACCTCTTCCTCGAGAAGCTCGACCTGCTGCTCGGGTTGCGCGAGGACGAGGTCGTCACGTGGCAGGGTCGCCACCGGGCGCCCATCAACGGCCGTGCCGTGTATCCCCGGCCCCAGCAGCACCGCCTGCCTGTGTGGATCGCCGTGGGCGGAACCCCGCAGTCGGTGGTGAATGCCGCCGCGCGCGGCCTGCCGATCTCGGTGGCCATCATCGGCGCAGCGGCGCAGCCCTTCATCCCGCTGGTCAACCTGTATCGCGAGGCGCTGACCGAGTACGGCCACGACCCCGCTCAGGTGCCTGTGGGCATCGGATCGCACGGATTCATCGCGGACACCTCGCAGAGGGCAGCCGACATCTCCGCCCCGGGCCTGATGGCGGCCATGAATCAGATCGGCCGCGAGCGCGGGTGGGGCAGCGAGATCGACCGCACGCAGTTCGACCGCATGCGCCAGGCCCACGGCGCGCTGATGGTGGGGAGTCCGGCTGAGGTCACCGAGAAGATCCTGGCCGAGTACGAGA
The DNA here is from genome assembly GCA_945873475.1 of Bifidobacterium breve. GTDB lineage: Bacteria > Actinomycetota > Thermoleophilia > Miltoncostaeales > Miltoncostaeaceae > SYFI01. The sequence goes on from CAMCDF010000144.1 coordinate 2,940, forward strand.
TGTTCGGAAACCGCCGCGTGCTGCTGCACATGGGAGTCGGCAACCCCCCGCACGCGGACATGATGCGGGCCATCGAGCTCTATGGCACGGAGGTCGCGCCGGCGGTGCGCCGTGAGGTCGCGCGTCTCGACACGCCGGCACCGGCACCCGCCCGCTGATCGTCCACGGCGGCCCCGGCGGGCGGTAAGGTTGACGCATGGCCGAGAACGAGACCACAAGCACCGAGATCAGCGCGACCGACGGGGCACCGCCGTGCCCCAAGTGCGGCGCCGCGACCTTCGCCACCACGCGCAAGATGCGCACCCACGACCTCGATGGCGCCAGTGCCATCGCGCGGGACCGCATGCACCCGGTGTGGCGTTGCATGCGCTGCACCACCGAGATCCCGCGCGAGGGCTGACCCCCCTGCTCGCGCCGTGATCTCCGTCATCACGGCGCTGAAGGCCTCTGCCAACAGCGCGGCCATCCGCGTCGAGCGCGATGGGGCGAAGTGGCTGCGCCTGCCGGTGCACCTCGTGGCCGACCTCGGCCTGTCGACCGGCGAGGAGATGGACGAGGCCCGCGTCGAGCAGATCGAGCAGGCCGCGGC
>CAMCDF010000145.1 GCA_945873475.1 Bifidobacterium breve
GAGATCCCGTTGCCGGTGCTGCTCGATCCGTCGAGCGACACGCGGCGGTGCTCGGCCGTCATCTCCTTCACGGCACTCACGACCGAGGGCGTCACGTTGGCGCCAACCGTGATGGGTCCGCGGATCGGCACGGGGCCACGTCGCAGCCCGGCCTGGCGCGTGCCATCAGAGGCGCGACCTGCAGCGCGCCACGTCATGTCGTTCCGGCTTGCCTTCTGGCCCCGCGCCGCGGCGACCCTCAGCACCACGCCGGGCGTGCGTGCGCCGCCCTTCAGGCCATGGCGGTATGCGCACTTCACGCCTGCTCGCCCGCTGGTTGCGCACGACCACCCCGCGGGGGCCGTGACCCCCGTGACCGCGAGGCCGGCGGGCAGGGTGCCAGTGGCCGACAGGCCCGTCACGGGCTCGCGGCCGTCGTTCTGCAGCACCATCGAGATGCGTCCTGCCCCGCCGGCCGTGGGCTCCTGGGTCACCTTCATCGACGGGCGCAGCGAGTTGGGGTTGTCGGTGACCTCGACCTCCATGGGGAGCCGTTCGCTTCCGCGCTGGCCGGAGACCGTCGCCACCACGGGGCCGAGGTTGGCCGTGGGGTCGGGCGCGCTGGGGGTGACGGTGACCAGCACGTCGCCGAACGACTGGTCCGGCTGGACGGGCTTAGTGGTCGTGAGGGTGCATGACACCTGCCGGCCCTGGGCGCATGTGATGCCGGGGCCGGGGTTGACGGCCTTGAGCACCATGGACGATCCGATGGCCTGAGTCACCTGCACCGGCGTGCCGGGCTGAAGCACGTCGCCGCCGTTGTGGAACAGGGCGATGCGATAGGTGAAGTCGTCGCGAGCGGGCACGCGGCGGGTGCCGCCGTCGATCCAGCGCTCCCACTTGCCGCCGTTGAGGAAGAACACACGCGGCGTGGCCTGCGGATCGCCCGGATCCAATACGGTGATCGCCACGTTCCGGGTGGCGCCGCGCACGGTGTCCCGGCGGCCGATCGGCACGATCTGGAGCCTGCCCTGGGCGGCGGGCTGTCCCAGCGGCGCCGAGATGTGCAGGTCGAACGGGGCGGACTCCTTGGACTTCAGGTGGGTGGTGGCACGGCAGATGACCACGCCGCTCCCCCCCGGGCACTTCCAGCCGGGCGTGGGAATCGACACCAGTACGCCCTTCGGCACGGTGACGCGTACGCCGACGACGTGGGCGAACGTGTCACCCGTGTTGCTGATCCGGGCCTTCAGCGGTGTCGGCTTGCCACCTGACAGCACCTCGATGCCCTCGGGTGCCGTCGCGTGGACGTCGAGGTTCACCATGGTGTCCACGAAGTTCAGCTGCAGGTTTGCCGTGAACGGGACGGCCCCGGGCGGCGGCAGGGCACCGGGGGGGACCTCAGCGGCCGTGAGCGCCCCGGCAAAGCCCGCGACGCCATTGCTTGTCCAGGCGGTGTGGATCCTCGCGGTGTCGTGCATGGCGCGCCAACGCACCTTGATGATGCTCGCTGTATCGCCCACGCCGATTCGCTGGCGCAGCCGGCAGGTGCCCCTGTCGCTGCGATTGCACGACCACCCGGCACCGGCGATCTTTATGCCCTTCACGCGCAACGGCGGGAGGACCTTCGAGAGCGTGACAGCCGGATAGCCGCTGCCCGTGCGGGCGGGGCTGCCGCCCACGTTGTGCACCAGCAGGTCGTAGCCATCCCACGTGGCCGGGTTGCCCGGCTCGGCGCTCGGGCGCAGCACCTTGCTCACCACGATCCGCGGCGCGAATGTTCCGCTGGTGGCCTGCACGGGCACCGTGGTGCTCGACGTGAGCGCCGGCACGACGCCGCCGAAGGGCACATTCACGGTGGCGTTCACGTCGGCGAGCGACAGCGGGGGGGCGCCGTCGGCGACTGCGGGGAGCTGGTCGGTGCCGCGCACCACCATCACCAGCTGAGCCGAGGTGTCGGGGGACAGCGCGTACGCGCCCTGGCCGTCGGCGCGGAGCAGCGTGCACGTGATGGTGGGCGCGCTGGGGGTACACGTCCACGCGGCGCCCTGGTCGAGCGAGTCCGGGAGGATCGTCCGGGTGCGAACCATCTCGAGGCCGCCCGGCAGGGTCACGTTGACCGTGATGGGCCCGTCGTGCTGCTCCACGGCGTCGTAAGCGACCCCGAGGGTCAGGGCCGACTCACGCCCGGGGCCCACCACCAGCGCTGATGGTGCGCCATTGCCCGCGTGCGGACCGATGTAGCTGGCGGCGATCGTGGCGTCGGGGGCGCCTGAGATCGTGGGGTTGCCGGCACCCGAGGTGGCGGCGGTCGCGACGCCGCTGGTTCCGAGGAGGAGCCCGACGGCGACGAGGAGAGTGGCGGGACGGGCGGGCCAGGCGTGGGGGGTCATGGCACGGAGTGGGGGCATGAAGTAACGCTACCTGTGTGGGGGTGGGCGCGCTAGCCGCGCGGGGGTGCTACCCGGTCATCTCCTCGGCCCGCTCCACCATGCGCTCCATCTCGGCGAAGCCGGGGGCCCAGCAGGCCGGGTCGGCGAGGTCGACGCCCAGGGGGCGCAGCAGGTCGGCCGGGGACGCCGAGCCGCCCGCGGCCAGGAACTCCAGGTAGCCGGCGACGAAGGCGTCGCCGTCCTCGCGGTAGCGGGCGTACAGGGCCAGCGTCACGAGGTGCGCGAACACGTAGGCGTAGGTGTAGAAGCGCGTCGAGATGAAGTGGGGGATGTACGACCACCCCAGCCCGTAGCCGTCGGGCAGCTCGAGCGCGTCGCCGTAGTAGGCGGCGTTGCGGGACACCCAGATCTCAGACAGGCGGTCGTCGGTGAGCGTGGTGCCCTCCGCGCGCATGCGGTAGGCGTCCTGCTCGTACCGGGCCAGCACCGTCTGGCGGAACACCGTGGCGAACGAGCCCTCCACGCGCTCGCACACCAGAGCGGTGCGCGTGGCCTCGTCCTGCTCGGTGGCCATCAGGTGGTCGAAGGCGATCATCTCGGCGAACGTCGAGGGCACCTCCGCCAGTGCCAGACCCGTGTGGTACGACAGCGCGGTCTGGCGCTCGGATGACAGGGTGAAGTGCATGCCGTGGCCGAGCTCGTGAGCCAGGGTCATCACGTCGTCCATGCGGTCGGTGTAGTTCATGAGCATGAACGGCTTGGCGTCCTGCGCCACCGATGCGCAGAAGGCGCCACCGCGCTTGCCCGTGCGCGGCTCGGCGTCGATGCGCTCGTCGGCGAAGAAGGCACCGGCGATGTCGCCGATGCGCGGCGAGAACGCGCTGAACGACGCGTCGATGATCTGCCGGGCCTCGGGGAACAGCACCTGGCGGGCCTCGCCCAGCGGTGCGTACTGGTCGGCAAGGTGAAGGCGGTCGAGCCCCAGCAGCTGGGCCTTCACCCGGAACCACCGCTGCGCCAGCCCGTAGTGGCGCTCCACGGCCGACATCATGGCCTCGATCGCCGGGCCGGGCACCTCGTTGCGCAGGTGCGTGGGGTCCATCGGGTCGTCGTACTGGCGCAGGCC
>CAMCDF010000146.1 GCA_945873475.1 Bifidobacterium breve
CGGCCGTTCAGGGCTCCGCACCACACCATCTCCGCTGCCGGCATGGTCGGCGGCGGGCGGGTACCGCGGCCGGGCGAGGTCACCCTGGCGCATCTCGGGGTGCTGTTCCTCGATGAGGTCTGCGCGTTCCCGCCGGTCGCGCTCGATGCCCTTCGCCAGCCGCTCGAGGAGGGGTGCATCGAGATCACCCGGGTCAGGGGTTCGGCGCGCTTCCCGGCCGAGCCCCTGCTGGTGTGCGCGGGCAATCCGTGTCCGTGCGGGCACGCGGGCGACCCCCTGCGCGCATGCAACTGCGCACCGGCGGCCGCAGACGCCTACCGGTCCCGGGTGTCGGGGCCCATCGCCGACAGGATCGACCTGCGCGTGGACATACCCAGGCTCGACCGCGACGAGATGCTCGAGTCCCGGTCCGGCGGCGAGAGCAGCGCATCCGTGCGGCTGAGGGTGGAAGCCGCGCGGGCCCGCCAGCACGCCCGCGGCCAGCGCGGCCCCAACGCGCGCCTGGGCGCCGCAGCCGCACGCGAGGCCGCTGACCTCGATCGCGAGGGCAGGGCCCTGCTGGGGGCGGCAATCGACCGGCTGGGGCTCACTGCGCGCGGATGCGACCGGGTCATCCGGGTGGCGCGCACCATCGCCGACCTCGATGCCTCTGCCGCAGTGCGGCCTCCCCATGTGGCCGAGGCGCTCCGGTTCCGCACGTCGGGGTCGGTGGCATGACGCCCGATGCCGACTGGGCCCTTGGCCTCGCATGGATGGCCCACGCGCTCTCACGAGACCTCCAGCGGCCTTCGAGGGTCGCCGGAGGGCCGCAGCACCTATGGCGGGGTACGGCGTCGCAGATGGCCTCCTGGCTGCGCTGTGGCGCAGACGACGCCGCCCGGGCCATTCGGGCACGCGATGCCTTTCGCGGCGCGGATGCCCGTGATGCGCTCGCGAGGCGGGGCATCACGCACGTTCCCATCACATCGGGTGCGTACCCATCGCGCCTCAGGGCGATTTTCGATCCGCCCTTCGGCCTGTTCGGCACCGGGGCCGTGGCGAACGTACTGGCAGTACTCGACTCGTCGCCGGTGGTGGCGGTGGTGGGCAGCCGGCGCCCCACGGGGGCCGGTCGGCGATTGGCCCGCGACCTCTCGGGGGCGCTGGCTGCACGCGGCGCGGTGGTGGTGAGCGGTCTCGCACGCGGCATCGACGGTGCGGCGCACGAGGGCGCGCTGGATGCCGGGGGCACGACCATCGCCGTGCTCGGGTCGGCGGTCGACCGCGTGCACCCCCGTCGTCACGTGCCGTTAGCCGATCGCATCACGCTCGATGGCGCCGTGGTCAGCGAGTACTGGCCGGGTACCGATGCGCTGCCCTGGCGGTTCCCTGCGCGGAATCGCATAGTCGCGGGCCTGGCAGACGCGGTCGTGGTGGTGGAGGCCGCGTCGCGATCCGGCGCCCTGATAACGGCGGACTTCGCGATGGAGAACGGCACACCCGTGCTGGCCGTGCCCGGCTGGCCGGGGTCCGAGATGGCCGCCGGGTGCAATGCGCTGCTGCGGGCGGGTGCGGCCCTGTGCGAGGGGGTCGATGACGTGGTGGCCGAGGTGCCCCATCGCGCCTGGCAGCAGGCGCAGGCGCCCGCGTCGGCATCGGGGCCGGCGGCGGCGGTGCTGGCGGTGGTGGCCCGTGAGCCCGCCACCGTCGATGCCATCGCGGCCGCCGGCGGGCTGGCGCACGCCGATGTGGCGGTGGCCCTGGCGGCGCTCGAGCTGGATGGCCTCGTGGCGCGGGAGCCCGGCGGGGTGTTCCGGGCTGTGTCCGGGCGGCGGGGCCGCGCGGATGGCGGCTGATCCGGCTCTAGCGGCGGGCGGGGGTTGCCGCGTAGCGCTCGAGGATGCGCTCGGCATTGCCCGCGACGGCCGGCCGCACGTCCTCGGGCGTGTGCAGCACGGCCTCGCCGCCGTGCTTGGTGATCTCCTTCACCAGCCACTCCTGGCTGGCGTAGGGGATCTCCGCGATGATCGATCCGTCCGAGAACCGCTCGGCGGATGGGTGCTCCTCGGCGAGCCAGCGGGCGATCGCGGGGCTGCACCACACCCGCGCGATGTGGGCGTGCGGCTGCGACTGCGACGAGCTGCCCCAGGGCTGGTACGGCACGGCCTCCACCTCGGGACGCCGCTCGAAGTGCTCGTCGAGCGCGGTGGCGCCGCGGATGCGGTCGAGGCGGAACGTGCGCTGCTCGCCCGCCTTGCGGCAGTGGGCCACCAGGTACCAGGCATCGCGCGAGTTCATGAGCATGTGGGGCTCGATGACGCGCTTGGTCACCTCGCCGCGCGAGTCGGTCCAGTAGTCGATCTCGATCACGCGGTCCTCGCGCACGGCACTGGCCAGCACGGCCCCCACGGTCTCGCTGGCGGTCTGCACCGTGCCCAGCTCGACACCGGTGGACGACTCGCTGCCCACGGCATCCTCGATCTTGCGCCGCGCCGATGCCAGCGACTCCTCGCCGACCAGCGGCAGGCGCCCCCCCACGAAGTCGAGAGCCCACAGGAGCGCCTTGGCCTCCAGCGGCGACAGGCGCGCCGGACGCGAGAACTGGTCGCCGTAGACCTCCTTCTGCACGATGACCTCATCGCCCTCGACCTGGGCGAACAGCGCGTAGCAGCCGCCCCCGAAGTTGATGAGGTTGAGCAGCGTGAGGTCCTCCTCCAGCGCCTCCTGCGTGAGGTTGAGCTCCGAGCGGATCTCGGCGCACGGCACCTCGGCCTCGTACGAGCGCCCGCAGGCGGCGAGCAGCCGCGTCATCAGGGCGAGCAGGCGCGAGATGCGCTCCACCGGCACCACACGCTCCGACGGGTCATCGGGCGATTCGTCGGGCACCGATGCCTCCGCGGTGCGCGGCAGCGGCTTGCTGCGGCGGCGCGGCTTGGTGGAGTGGCGTGTGCGCAGCTGCTCGAGCGCCGCGATGGCGCTTTCGCGCAGCGACTTGGGCTCGAGGATCTCGGCCTCGGCGCCAAGGCCGAGCACCCACGACACCAGCTCGCGTGCGCCACCGAACTCGGTGCGGAACACAGCGGAGCCGTCGGGGTTCTCCTCGAACTCGCCCTGTTCCCCGAACATCTGGTCGACCCACCAGGCGATGGTGGGCGAGAGGGCGATGACGGCGGTGTCGACGGGGTCGGCCAACTGCCATGGCGCGCGGTCGCGATACCTCGACAGGTCGACCTCGCTGGGGGGCGGGAAGTCGTGCTCGGCGCGGGTCTTGAAGGTGATGCGGCCCTCGATGCGCGACAGCCGGAAGCAGCGGAGGTCCTCGCGGTCGTGGGCGAAGCCCACCAGGTACCAGTTGCCCGCCATGTACAGCAGGCTGTAGGGGTCGACCTCGCGATCGCCGTGGTCGTCACGGCCGATCGAGTAGTACCGGAAGCGAATCGTCTTGCGGCGGCTGATGGCCGACTCGATCTTGATGAGGTGGCTCGA
>CAMCDF010000147.1 GCA_945873475.1 Bifidobacterium breve
CAACGACGTGGACATCCTGTTCGCCAACGAGCACGAGCTGACGTCGCTGTACGAGACCGACGACCTCGACAAGGCCTTCAACGAGGTGATGCCGCTGGTGAAGGTGGCGGCCTGCACCCGTGGCGAGCACGGCGCGGTTGTGGTGGGCGACGGCGAGACCCACGTCATTCCCGCCGAGCCCGCAGTGCAGGTGGTCGACACCACCGGCGCCGGCGACCTGTTCGCCGCCGGATTCCTGGCCGGCTGGACCCGCTCGCGCAACCTCCACGACTGCGGCCGCATGGGCGCGGTGGCGGCCGCCGAGGTGATCAGCCACCTGGGGGCGCGGCCGGAGGCCGACCTCAAGGCGCTGGTGGCCCAGAGGGTTCCCGCGTAGGGCAGGACCGGGGCCGCTGACGCGGAACCCTCCTCCACGGCTCGTTTTCCCCGCTAACCTGCCGCGACCTGTGCCCTGAGTCCCCGGAGCAGCCCGAATGCCGTCCAACGCCAGTGTGATCGTCCGCGCCGAGTTCCCCGTGGGCGCAGACGTACTGAGCAGCGCCATGACCGCCGTCACGATGGCCGGCGGTGAGGTGGGCGGCATGGACACCGTGCGCTCCACCCGCGAGACCATCACGCGCGACATCGTGATCCACGGGGCCGATGAGGCGCAGTGCGAGAAGATCGTGCACACCCTGCGCGGCATCACGGGCATCGAGGTGCTCGATGTCACCAACGGCATCTTCCGGGCACACGAGGGCGGCATGCTCACCATGCGCACCCGCGCGCCCGTGCGCAGCCGCGACGACCTCTCGATGGCCTACACGCCGGGCGTGGCCCGCGTGTGCATGGCGATTCACGACGACCCCGAGCGCGCCTGGGATCTCACCATCAAGGGCAACAGCGTGATGGTGGTGAGCGATGGGTCGAAGCTGGTGGGCGGCGACGACCTGGGGCCGCTGGCCGCGCTGCCGGTGCTCGAGGGCCTGTCGCTGTTCATGCGCGAGCTCGCCGATGTCGACGCCTTCCCGCTGCCCATCGACTCGCACGACCCCGCGATGATCGCCGACACCGTGCACAAGATCTCGTCGGTGTTCGCCGGCGTCCACCTGGCCGACATCAGCGCCCCCAACTGCTTCACGATCGAGGCCGCGCTGAAGGACGTTCTGGACATTCCCGTGCTGCACGGCGACGCCGAGGGCACCGCCGCCGCACTGCTTGCCGGCGTGCTGAACGGCCTGCAGGTGACCGGCCGCATCATCGAGGACATCACCGTGTGCGTGGCCGGCTCGGGCCCGGGGGCCATCGCCTTCCGCCGCCTTGTCGACGCCGCGGGGGCCAGCGAGGTTCGCGCCGCCGAGACCGATGAGGCCGTGCACGACCTGGTGAAGGGCGCAGACGTGTACGTGGGCGTGGGTGCGCCCGGGTCGCTTGGCGCCGACGACATCGCAGCCATGGCCGCGGAGCCCATCGTGTTCGCGCTGGGCATGCCCGACCCCGAGCTCGACCCCGCCGATGCCGGTGGCGTCGCGGTGTTCGGAACCGGTCGCCCCGACCTTCCCAACCAGGTGAACAGCACCCTGGCGTTCCCGGGAATCTGGCGCGGGCTGCTCGACGTTCGCGCATCTGCGCTCACCGACCAGGCCGTGATGGCCGCCGCCTGCGCCATCGCCAACGTGGTGGCGGAAGAGGGCGCCCTGGCCGCCGACTACGTGGTGCCGTCGGTGTTCAACAAGAAGCTGGTGCCCGCGGTGGCTGCGGCGGTGGCCGATGCCAGCCAGCGGGCGGGCGTGGCCCGGCTGGCGCCCGCCGTCTAGGGGTGCGTGGCACACTGGGTGCGTGATGCGCCCGCGTGCACTCGCCCTGCTGTGCACGGCCGCCCTGGCGGGTGGAAGCATGGTCGCGACCGGCTGCGGTGGCGGCGACGGCACCCCGGTGGGCACAACCGGCGACGGCCGGGCGGTGTACGACCCCTCGAGCACGGTGATCAACCTGCCGCCGGGGCCGAAGTTCGTCATCCGCATGCCCGCACCCGAAGAAGGCTCGGAGTGGCGGCTATTCACCGCGCAGCAGACCGGTGGCGTATCGCTGAAGGGCATCGAGAACGCAGATGGGGCCGGAGACTGGTGGTTCGACACCATCGGCGTTGGCGGCGGCACGCTGGAGTTCAGGCAGACGCCGATTGGAACGGAGGACTCCACGGAGTCCGTGACCTACGAGGTGAACATCAAGTGAGGATGCCCAGGATCGCCGCGCTGGGCGCGGCCGGAGTCATGCTTACCGCAGGCGCGCTGGTGATGGCGGGCTGCGGCAGCGAGCAGGTGAACAACGCCGCAAGCACCGCGCCGGACGGCGTCGAGACCTTCACCTCGGGCGACACCGCCGTGAACGTGGCGCTTGGCGCGAAGTTCGTGATCTCCCTGCCCGAGACCGCCGGAACCGGCTACCAGTGGAAGCCCGCCGGGGGCAGCGCCGCCGCGACGATCGTCGATCTGTTCGACGACGCCTTCGTGCCCGACAACCCCGACCTGGCCGGCTCATCAGGCGTGCGCAACTTCACCTACGACACCGCCGCAGCGGGGTCGGGCACGCTGAAGTTCGAGCTGCTGCCGCCCGGGTCGACGACCCCCGACAACACCGAGACCTTCAACGTGACGGTGAAGTAGCCATGCGCTGCGCGGCAGCCGCCATCGCCGTGCTGGTGCTTGGCACCGGGGTGCTGGTGGCCCAGGGCTGCGGCGGGGGTGACGCGTCGGGCGGCACCGCCGGCGAGCCCGGCACGGGGCAGCTGCAGATCACCTACATCCCCGAGCCCGGGGTGAAGCCGCGCACGGCCACGCTGGTGTGCCCGGCAACGGATTCGGATGACCGCGCGGCATGCGAGCAGATCGAATCGCTGAGCGCGGCGTTCGACCCCGTGCCACCCGGCAAGAGCTGCGCGCTGATCTACGGCGGGCCCGAGCAGATCGCCCTGTACGGCACCTGGGCAGGCGAGCGGGTGAACACGAAGCTCACGCGCACGGACGGCTGCGAGATGGAGCGCTACGAGTCGCTGGCGCCGGTGCTGCTGCCGCTGGTGGGGGGCCCGGGCGGAGGTTGAGCCTGCCCCCGGTCACGGTTCCCTGGAGCCCGCGGCTGCAGGCGTACAACCCGTCGGATGACGACGAGCGGCCGCTCCGGCGCGGGCTGGCGTGGGACCTGCTGGGGCAGATGGGCCTGCTGGGTGCCCCGGGCGTGCAGGTGGTCGACCCCCCGGGAATGAGCGACGACGGGCTGGCGCGCGTGCATGCACCGGCGTACATCCAGGCGGTGAAGCGCTACTCGGCGCAGCCGCAGATGGCGCTGGCGTTCGAGGCATCGCAGTGGGGGTTCGTCCCCGGCCAGGACACCGTCGCGCGTGCAGGGATGCACGAGGCCGCGGCCGATGTGTGCGGGGCGTC
>CAMCDF010000148.1 GCA_945873475.1 Bifidobacterium breve
GAAGAGACGGACGTCCGACCCAAGCCAATGGTCGAGATCGGCGGCATGCCGATTCTCTGGCACATCATGAAGCACCTCGGCACCCACGGCGTGACCGACTTCGTCGTGTGCCTCGGCTACAAGGGCCACGTCATCAAGGAGTGGTTCAACGACTACTACCTGCGCACGAGCGACGTCACCTTCGACATGTCGAATGGCTCGGTGGAGATTCATCGAACCCGTGCGGAGCCGTGGAGGGTGACCCTGCTCGAGACGGGGCAGGACACCATGACCGGTGGCCGCATCAAGCGGGCGCTCGAGCACCTGCACGAGACCGAGCCGGTCTTCATGACATACGGCGACGGGGTGGCGGACGTCGATGTCACCGCCCTGCGCGCCTTCCACGACGCCGCGGGCACCCTGGCCACGGTGACCGCGGTGCAGCCCCCGGGCCGGTGGGGTGCGCTGGATGTGCACGGCGACCTGGTGACGCACTTTCGTGAGAAGCCCAAGGGCGATGGCACCTGGACCAACGGCGGGTTCTTCATCCTCGACCCCAGGGTGGGCGACTACATCGACGGCGACCCCACCATCTGGGAGGAGGCACCGCTCCGCACCCTGGCCGCAGAGGGCCAGCTGTCGTCGTTCCGCCACGAGGGCCACTGGCAGGTGATGGACACCCTCAAGGACAAGATGGATCTGCAGGATGCCTGGGACAGCGGCGCGCGCCCCTGGGTGACATGGGAATAGACCCGGCCTTCTGGGCCGGTAAGCGCGTCCTCATGACGGGCAACACCGGCTTCAAGGGGTCGTGGCTCACGCTGTGGCTGCTCGACCTGGGTGCCGACGTGCACGGCCTTGCCCCCGGCCCGCCCACGGACCCATCGCTGTATGAGCTCGCGGGGCTCGCTGAGGATGTGCCGCAGGCCCTCATCGACATCCGCGACTACGTCGCCGTGGTGGACACGGTGCGATCTGCCCGCCCGGACATCGTCATCCATATGGCCGCGCAGCCCATCGTGCGCGAATCGTTCATCACGCCGAGGGAGACCTACGAGGTCAACGTGATGGGCACCGTGAACATCCTCGATGCCGTGCGCGTGGCGGGCTCATCGGTGCAGGCGGTCATCAACGTGACGTCCGATAAGTGCTACGAGAACCGCGAGTGGGAGTGGGGCTACCGCGAGGACGAGCCCATGGGGGGCTACGACCCGTACTCCAACTCCAAGGGCTGCAGCGAGCTGGTCACGAGCGCATTCCGGCAGTCGTTCTTCGGGGATGCCGGTGCGGCCCACGTGGCGTCGGTGCGCGCCGGCAACGTCATCGGCGGCGGCGATTGGGCGGCTGACCGCCTCATTCCCGACATCATGCGCGCGACGCTTGCCGGTGAGGCCGTACCCATCAGGCGCCCCGACGCGATCCGCCCATGGCAGCACGTTCTCAACCCACTGAGCGGGTATCTCGAAGTCGCGCAGCAGTTGTGCGGCGACCCGTCGATGGCCACGGCCTTCAACTTCGGCCCAGACGACTCGGACACCCGGCCGGTGCAGTGGCTGGTCGAGCAGATCGATGCGCGCTGGCCCGACACGATCGATTGGCAGGTCGACCCGGGGCCCCACCCGCACGAGGCAACGTTCCTCAAGCTCGACTCAAGCCGCGCGAAGGCGCGGCTTGGCTGGGCTCCCAATTGGGGCCTCGCCGAGGGGCTCGACTCCATCGTGGAGTGGTACCTCGCCCTGCGCGATGGGGCATCGGTGCGCGACACCACGCTCGCGCAGATCCAGCGCTTCTCGAGCACCTACGACAATCCACACCGGAGCACCGCATGAAGTACGCAGAGGTCGTCGTCGACTGGCTGAAGGGGATGGGCTACACCCACTGCTTCTTCGTTGCTGGTGGCAACTGCATGCATCTGCTCGACGCCGTTCGAAGCCGCATGACCTGCATTCCGGTGGTGCACGAGGTGGCCGGCGGCATCGCCGCCGAGTACTTCAATGAGGCGCAGGACGACAAGAAGGCCTTCGTGGTCATCACCGCGGGTCCGGGCGTCACCAACATCGTCACGGCCATCGGCGGCGCTTACCTCGAAAGCCGCGAGTTGCTGATCCTCGGCGGGCAGGTGAAGAGCAGCGACCTGGCCACGGGAGGCCTTCGCCAGCGGGGCATCCAGGAGATCTGCGGCATCGACATCGTGGAGGACATCTGCAAGACCACCGCCCAGGTGACCGCGCCCATCCCCCGCGCGGACTTCGAGGCTCTGGTCGAGAGCGGCTTCACCGGCAGGCCGGGTCCGGTGTTCATCGAGATGTGCCTCGACGCTCAGGGCGCGCCGGTTGACCCGGCAGCGCTCGAGGGCGGCAGCGCGCCCGTGCTCGACCCGCCGAGCGACCGTCAGGTGTCGGGCGAGCAGGCCGCTCAGGCGATCGCCGAGGCCATCGAGGGCTCTGAGCGCCCCATCGTGCTCATCGGTGGCGGCGTGTCGCGCGAGACCGCCGATGCCGTGCGCCCGGCGCTTCGCGAGATGGGCATCCCGCTCCAGACCACCTGGAACGGCGCCGACCGTCTTGGCGTGGACGAGCCGCTCTACGTGGGTCGGCCCAACACCTGGGGCCAGCGCGGCGCCAACCTGGTGCTGGCCCAATCGGACTGCATCGTGGCGCTGGGCAGCCGCCTCGGCCTTCAGCAGACCGGCTTCAACTGGCAGGAGTTCGCACCGGTCGGTCGCGTGGTGCAGGTGGACATCGACCCGGCCGAGCTCGACAAGGGGCACCCGGTGGTCGACGTGCCGCTCGTGGCCGACGCCAACGACACCCTGCGGGCGCTCAGCACGCACCGCTTCGGCGACTACTCCGAGTGGCTCGCCTACGCGCGCGAGGTTGCGGCGCTTCCCCTTGGCGACCCATCCAACGAGACCGCCCCGGGGTACATCTCGCCGTACTCGTTCGTGGACGACCTCTCGGGGGTATGCACCCCCGACGATGTGATCATCCCGTGCTCGAGCGGGGGTGCCAACAGCGTGATGATGCAGGCCCTGCTGCAGAAGGAGGGCCAGATCGTCATCACCGACAAGGGCCTGGCCAGCATGGGCTACGGCCTGTCGGGTGCCATCGGGGCATCGCTCGCGCTGCCCGACCGCCGCACCGTGCTTGTGGAGGGCGACGGTGGCTTCGCGCAGAACCTGCAGGAACTGGCGACGGTGCGTGTGAACGACCTCAATCTGAAGATCTTCATCTTCGCCAACGAGGGCTACGCCAGTATCCGATCGACCCAGCGCAACTACTTCGACGGGGCGTACCTGGGCTGCGACACCCGCACGGGCCTCGGGTTCCCCGAC
>CAMCDF010000149.1 GCA_945873475.1 Bifidobacterium breve
GCTCGTGTGCACGGATCGCGTGGGAATGGAGATGCAGCCCGCGATCGATCCCTGCCCCGACATCTGCAGGCTCGCCGTGTCGGTGCCGCCCTTGTTCGATACGTGCAGCTGGTTGGGGATGTCGCGCTCCTCGGCCAGCGCGATGAGCAGGTCGACCAGACCGCGATGGCCGATGGCGCTGGCGTCCATCACGCGAATGGCGGCACCCTCGCCGAGGCGGGTCGACGCACCGCTCTTCGGCGTGCCCGGCCCGTCGTCGGCAGGGCAGGTGTCGATGGCCACGGCGATGTCCGGGGCGATGCGGTGGGCGGCGGTGCGGGCCCCGCGCAGCCCGACCTCCTCCTGGGCCGTCGCGGTGGCGTGCACCTCCATGGGCGAAGGTCCCGCGGTGCGCAGGCCCTCGAGCATCACGTACACCCCGACCCGGTCGTCGAGGGCCTTCCCCGTGACGAGGTCGCCCACCTGCGCCAGGTCGCGCACCCGGGTTGCGACGTCGCCCTTTCGCACCATCTCCTGTGCGCGATCCCCGGGCAGGCCCAGGTCGATGGTGAGGTCCTCCATCTTCGGGGCCTTCGACCTGGCGGCCTCGTCGAGCAGGTGGACGGGGGTCGTGCCCACGATGCCCAGCAGATCCTCGCGGCCGTGCACCAGCACCCGCTGGCCCACCAGGGTTCGGGCGTCCCAGCCCCCCAGGGGGATGAACTTGGCGAATCCGCGATCGTCGACGTGCGTGATCATGAGGCCGATCTCGTCCATGTGGGCCGCCAGCATCAGGCGTCCCCGCGGCTCGCCGGTGGCATCACGAACGCCGTCGAGGCACCCCATCGCCAGGTCGTCCACCCGGTCGGCCGATGCCGCCAGGTGGTCGCGCACGATGTGCCGCACCCGCTCCTCTGCGCCCGGGGGGCCGGAGGCCTCCGCCAACTGGCCGAGGAGCGCGATGTCCATCAGGCGCCGGCGCCCGCCGGCTCATCCCGGAACGGGTCGCGGATGGCCCAGAGGGCCAGGTTCGCGGAGATCAGGATGAGCGTGCCGGGGATGAGCCAGATACCGCCGCACGCCAGGAACCCGCCGCAGCCCCCGATGTACATGAGGGCGCTGCCCATGGCAGGCGAGCGGCGCACCACGAGTGCGCCCCCGACGCTGAACAGCGCCATGAGGAAGGCCACGCCGCCGGCCCAGACGCCGGAGTGGTACTCGAGCGTGTAGAAGATCCCGCCAAGCGATGTGACCTCGAGGGCCACCATCGCGGCGAGCAGGCTCAGCACCGCTCCGATGCCGCCGATGACGGCGCAGATGGGGCGCAGGCGGTCCTGCAGCGTGATCTCGGACGTGCTCACGAGCACTCCAGGACGAGCTTGCCGAAGTGCAGGCCGGCTTCCTCGCGCTCGTGCGCGGCCGCGGCATCGGCCAGCGGGCGCACGCTGTCGATCACGGGCACCCACGACTGCGTCGAGACGGCCGCGAGGAGCTGCCGGAACTCGGCGGGGCTCCCCATGGTGGTGCCCAGCAGGCCCACCTGGCCGAGGGTGACGGGGCGCACCGAGAGGTCGACCTTGGCGCCGCCCGTGCCGCCGAACACCACGACGCGACCGCCGGGGGCGCACGAATCGATGCTGCCGGCCCAGGTGGATCCCACCGAATCGATCACCACGTCGACCCCGCCACCGTTGGCCTCCCTGACCGCGGCGGCCCAGTCGTCTCCGGTGGTCGCGTAGTTGACGCCCGCATCGGCGCCGAGGGCGGCGGCCTTCGCGAGCTTCTCGTCGGATGACGACGTGACGACCACCTTGCATCCGGCGGCCTTTGCCAGGTGCAGGGCGAACGTGGCGACCCCGCCACCGATGCCCAGAACGAGCACCGTCTCGCCGGGCTGCACGCGTGCCCGCGTGAACAGCGACCGCCATGCGGTGAGGCCCGCCAGCGGCAGGGCCGCGGCCTCGTGCCACGACAGCCGACCCGGCTTGGGGAAGACGTTCTCGGCGGGGATGACGATCTGCTCGGCGTAGGTGCCCTGGTCGGGGCCCCCGAGGATGCGGAACCGCGGGCCCGGCGCGCGCTGGTCGTCGCCCCAGGCGAGGGACGGCAGGATGATGACCTCATCGCCCTCGGCCACGGCGGTGACGCCGGCACCGACCTTGTGCACCACGCCCGCACCGTCGGATCCCGGCGTGAGCGGCAGCGGCACCTTGGCCACGCCCTTGCGCACGAAAACGTCGCGGCGGTTGAGGGCTGCGGCCCTCAGGGCCACGACGACCTCGCCCGGACCGGGCTCGGGGTCGGCCACCTGCTCGAGGACCAGCACCTCCGGTCCACCGGCCTCGTTCATCCTGATTGCCTGCACGCCATGCTCCTCGGATACGCCTTGACGACGCGGAGAGGTTACCCCGCCCGCACTGCGGTCAGTCCGACGGTCGGGTGGCGGCGAGCATGGGGTGGATGTCCAGCGGCTTCGTGCCCTTGCGCCACGACACCGTGGTGGTTCCGGTGGATCGGCCGATGACCTGGCCGGTGACCACGCGCACGCCCTCGCGGATGCCGTCGTCGTACGACGCCAGGGGGCTGAGCCCGATGCGGTTTCCATCGTCGCCAGTGACCCAGAAGCCGATGCCCGCGGCGGAGTCCGCGCCGGTGGCGATGGCCAGCGTGCCGTCGATGGGTGCCACAACGGCGGCCCCTGCGGCGGAGGTGAGGGACACGGCTTGGCCACCTGCCGACGCATAGCGGATGGGCGATGACCGTGGCGCTGCGATGGGGAATGCGAAGCCGGGGAGGGGCTGCACGCCATCGGCGGGACGCGCGCCGCCCCACAGCACCACGACCCCGGGGCCGTCGGTCGGCGTGACCGCGGGGATCACCTGGGGCTGCGCGGTGACGTAGGCGCCGGCAGGCGCGGCGGTCGCCGCGGCGGGGGCGCACGTGGGGGCGGGGTCCTGCACGGATGCCAGTACGGGCCGGTTCGGGTCGCCACCAAGGGTGCTGAAGAAGGTGCCCACCCCTGCGGGCCACCCGCCGTTGAGCCCATTCGGATCGTTCGACGCGCCCACGGGCGCCCACCGCGCGCCGATCTGCGGAAGGGTGACCAGGCCATCCTTCGCGTAGTTGCCCAGGGT
>CAMCDF010000150.1 GCA_945873475.1 Bifidobacterium breve
CACCAGACCCGCGCGCAGCAGGTCGGCCACGCGAACGGCGCGGCGGCCCTCGTCGTCGGGCACCACGGCCAGGCTGCCCCGCTCGACACGGCGCTCGAGCGACTTGCGCGAGCAGCCCGCCATCAGGGCCGCGTCGGTGAGGGTGATCACGCGATCGGGATCCACGCCCCTGAAGTTCGCCGCGCCCGATGCGCCCCCTGCCCTATGGGCGCCTCGCCCTGAACGACACCGTGCCCTGCTGGCGGTGGCCATCGGTCGCCACCACGGACCAGCGGAGCTGATACCGCCCGGCAACCGGCCTGGTCGTCCTCACCACCACCCGGCGCGCATCGCGCGGATCAAGACCTGCCGCGGACACATGATTGCCGCCCGAGGCATCGAGGAGCCGCACCGACGTGACGGTTCCAAGGGCCTGGTCGAACCGGATGGTGACCGTGGCCGGTAGGCGCATGACCACGGAGCCGGCCGGCGGCGAGGTTCCCACGAGCGAGGCATGGGCGGCAGCGCCTGCCGGAACCCCGGCGGCAACAACCGCGGCGATGGTGATGGCGTGTGTGATGCGGGATCGACGTCTCATCTGGATCTCCTGTCTCATCTCACGGTGATTGGCCGCGACGTCGCGCGCTCGGCGCGGCCACCGGCCGGAAGGAATACGAACTGCAGCCGGCCGCGAATGGCCGCGGGCACGACGATGGTGGCGCGGCCCCCACGCGCAGGACCGGCGGCGAGAGGCCGGAAGTCACCCGGACGCAGGGCCAGCACGCGCCCGGGCAGTGGCGGATCGGTGAGGATGCGCGTGCGTGCGCCGGCAACCACGGCACGAGGCGGCACCACCACGCTGCGCATCCTGATGCTGCGGGTGCCCGACGCGAAGCCACCCGCAGAGGCACGCACCGTGACCGCCTCACCGATGCGGGGAGAGGTGGTGAAGGTCCCGTCCGGCCCGGTGATGGCGGATGCCGTCGCACCGGACCGGGCCCCGGTGATGGTGACCGTGACGGGCGTCCCGGCGGCGGCCCCGGAGACCACGCCCCGAAGCGCCACCCTGCCGGCGCCCCTGCGGGCGGACGGCGCCTCGAGCGAAACGCCGGTGATCACATCCCTGCCGGCGAGCCCGAGGCAGGCGCCTGCCTGCACATCACCCCCCACGGCGGACTCCCCCGGCCCGGTGCCGCCGGGAGCCCTGTCCACCCAATGGGGCGCACCGCCGTCGTCTCCGTCATAGGTGATGACCCATGGTCCCCGGATGACCATGCCGGCCTGCACCGGGGGGTCTCCCGGCAGGTCAATGGTCACAGTGCCGGGACTGCCCTCTGCCTGGTCGTTCGAAAGCGCTCCCGTGGTGGAGCCCGCGGGTGCGAAGTACCCGGCGGCCGACCATGTACCCGTGTCGTACGAGGCGGTGCCCGATCGGCCAACGCGCGCCCGCACGTATCTGGTCACGCCATCCAGGTCATAGACCATGGCGATGCCGAGCACCTCCGAGTCGTCGTGCGCCGGCGACCACATGCCGGTGCGCAGCCGGATGACCGCCTGGAGCCGCCCGCCGGCACCGGAGATCCAGGCGCCGGTCACATCGGAGTTCCGATGATGGCCGTCGCCCACCGGGTCGGCCACCTGCGCCACCCCTCCGCATACCGACGGGGCCGTGGCCGCCGGGGCAAGCCCGGCGACCACGGCGACCGACGCCAGACCCGCGACCCATGCCCGGGCTCGGATCAGGGGCACCATCTCAACCTGCCAACGTGGCGCGGTCGGTGCCGGGCTTGCGCGCGGCACGGACCTCCGCCACGAGGGGCGCCGGGCCGTCGGATGCCCGGATCGCGCGGAGCGCCCCCTTGCCCGGACGGACGGTGAGCGCGACCGTGCCGTCCGTACCGGGTGTGCCAATGGCGAAGCCGACGTTCCGCGGCAGGCCCAGCCGCTTCGCCGCACCCTCCGTCACGCGAACGTCCACCCGCGCCGTCTCGCCACGCGGGCCCGATACGACAACCCGGATGCCATCCCGTGCGACCGCAGCGCGGCTGAGGTCGTCGGATGCGAACTTCACCGTGAAGGCATCCATACGGAGGACCGCCGCCATGTGGTCGGCGGTCTTCCGTGCCAGATCGGACACCTTCCCGGCCACCTCCGCCTGCAGCTCGGCGATGCGGGCGTTCAGCGGGGCCGTCTTATCGGCCACCACTGCAGATGCCACGCCCTCGGGCCTGGTGCGATAGGTGTCCGACGCCGTGAAGGTTCCGCCCAGCCCCTGGCAGGCGGCGGTGAGCTGCGCCTCGGTGGCCAGCGTGGCGAGGTCGACTCCCGTGGTGTCCTTCACCACCCGGATCCAGTCGTCGCGCTCGTCCTCGTCGTCCAGGCCGACGGACGTGGGCTGGAAGGGGATGTAGTTGTAGAAGGGGTCGCTGCCCTGCCAGGCAAGGATGTTCGTCGTGCTCTGCAGGGCGGCTACGTTCTGGCAGGTGGCGTGTACCTGCAGGTTCGTGCTGCCCTGCGTCAACCAGCCCGACCGTGTGGGGTTGGCCGTGCGCCAACCGCTCGGCAGCCTGGCGTAGTTCAGGACGCCCCCGGTGGTCACGCTGTTGCTCTCCGTGAACACGGCCGGGTAGCCATGCTGGGTGACCAGGTAACGCAGGGAGTCATTCGACAACGCACCGCCGGTGTACTTCTGCGGCGTGACCTCGTAGACGCTGGGGTGCGACAGTGCCACGGGGGCAGCCGCGAGGGTCGCGGCACCGGCCGCGAGCGCGATGAATCGCTTGTTCACTTCTCGTCCTCTCGTGTCCGGGCGGGGCCCGGTAATTGGCATGACTGCGTTGCCGCCCGATGGGCGACGTTGGGTCATGCCGCGAGAGGTGGCCCCCGGGATGGAGAGATGGCCAGGAAGGCGTCGCGCGGGATGCGCAGACGGCCGGGAAGGGCACGACGGTGAGCGGACCGTCCGTGGCGACGCGCGGTGGCACGCACGCGCGCCACCAGGGTGATGACAGCCCGCACCACGCGTGTGGCGAGGGCGAGGATGCGCTCGAGCCAGATCACGCCGACGATGAGCACCGCGCCCGCCACGATGTGTGCAGAGGCGGCGCCAAGGCTGATGAG
>CAMCDF010000151.1 GCA_945873475.1 Bifidobacterium breve
GGGCAGCCCGGCGCGGCTGGCCACCACATCCACGCGCGGGGCCAGCGCCACGAGCGCGGTCCACGCAACCCCCAGCACGGCCCAGAGCACGGAGATGCCGCCAAGCACACGGGCGGTGCGGGAACCGGACGGCGGAACCAACCACGCCGCCAGCACACCGGTGGCCACCAGCGCCGCACCGATGACCGGCAGGATCCACGAGGCCCCGCCCGCGCCGTAGCCGGACAGCGACGCGGTGCCGGTGGGCAGGGACGCCGAGTACCAGGGCAGGGCGGGAAGGGCGGCCATCAGCACGCCGCAGGCCGCCACGGCCACGCCCAGCACGCGCGATCGGGTGCTCATCCGCCCACCATGCCATTGCGGCGGAACACCATGACGCCGTCGCGGTCGTACACCAGGCGGAACTCGCCGCCGGTCGCGAGGCGCTCGAGCGCCAGCGAGAAGCCCACGGGGTCGAGCCGGTCGAGCATGTTGGGGCGCGTGCGATCAACCATCACCCAGTCGGCGTCGCCGATCTCGGGGAACACCAGCACCCTGCGCCGCGCCGACAGGTGGCCGCCGGGGTTGTTGCCCACCGACACGATGGCATCGCCGGGGATCAGGTCGGCGCCGGCCTCCAGCGCCTGCGCATGGAGGGGTGTGGGCCGGTACTGATCGAGCCTCGACTGCGTGGCGGTCGAGAGCGGCCCGAAGAAGGGCATGGGGCCGGTGATGATGGTGCCGAGGGCGCCCGCGGCTATCAGCACCACGGCCAGTGCCCCGGCGGGCGCGAGGATGCGGGCGAGCCACGCGGGGCGCGACCGGCGCCTGAGTCCCGCGAGGCCCAGCATGGCCCCCGCCACCAGGAAGGGGCTCGCCACGGCCGCGTAGTGGAACTCGATCGAGTAATTGGGCCACCAGTCCGCCAGCATGTTCAGCATGAGGTCGGGCAGCGCCGCGGCGGCGAGCAGCGGGGCGAACAGCGGCAGCAGCAGCAGGGGCAGCAGCAACGCAAGCAGGTACGACAGGCGTGACCAGCCGCCCACCGTGGTGATGACGTCGATGGGGTTGGACAGCGCGCCGACGAAGGCCTGGGACGGCGTGTCGCCGAACCGGCCGAACCTCTCACCGAATGGCGCGGGTACCCCCGATCCCGCCGACGGAATGATGACCAGCACGCACAGGAGGGTCCACGCGAGCGAGGCCACCGACACCACCGCGCCGGCGATCCACCGCCTGTGCCGCACCATGATCCAGATGCCGAAGATGACCAGCGCCAGGCCCACCTGCTCCTTGCCCAGCAGCGCGAGCGCCACCGAGATGCCCAGCACCCAGTCGTTGCGTGCCTCGGCGGCCCAGATGGCCAGCATCAGCAGCGGCGCGGCAAGGGTGACCGCATGCAGGTCGGTCACGACCGCCCACTGGATTGGGGCATAGAGCAGCCACATCAGTGCGCCCGCCACGGCCAGCCGGTCGTCGCCCAGCCAGCGCCTGCCCAGCAGGAAGGCCGGCACCGCCCCCGCGGCGACGATGACCGCCTGGGCCACCAGCAGCGGCACCGCGGAGTCGGTCATCCACTGGAACGGCACGAGCACCACCAGCAGGGGATCCACGTGCGATCCCAGCCGCGACACCTGGTCGCCCGCGCTGTTGGTGGCCATCAGGAAGTCGCCGTGCGCGGTGTTCCAGATCGCCTGCACCATGTTGCCCAGGTCGAAGCGACCGGTCCACCAGGTCTCGTGCCGGGCCACGGACAGCCACGAGAACAGCGCCGCCCATGCACCTGCGAGCACCAGCACGAGCGTGAGCGGCAGGTCGCGCGCCAGCCGCCACTCGCGCATGCGGTCCGTGAGGGAGGGCGTGGTCACCTCGTGCCCCGTCCGCGCCCGGCCAGGGCCGCCACCGCCACGAACACGAGCTCGACCGCGATGAGGAACAGGCGCGAGCCCACGCTGAGCGCCACGGCCACGCCACCCGGCACCTGCCGTGCCAGCACCAGCGCCAGCATGGCGTCGCGCACCCCGAGGCCCGACGGCACGATGAACACCAGCATCGACACCACGAATGCCAGCAGGAACCCGGATGCCACCCCGACCGGGTCGCCGATCTCGGGGCCCCCCACCCCGCGCATGAACGCCCACACCGACAGCCCGAGCAGGGCCGATGTCACCAGGTACCAGCCCACCATCAGGATGACCCTGCCGAAGGGCAGCAGCGCCCCGAGCGGCTCTCGATGTGCCCGCCGGAGCGCCCATGCCGACGCCGGTCCGAACACGCGTGGATGCAGCAGCAGCGCTGCCAGGGGAACTCCCAGCACCAGCCATGCGGCGGGGCCGACGGCGCTGCCCGAGCCGATGTCCAGCAGTGCCACCACGGCCAGCAGCGAGGCCGCCACCAGGGCGATGACCTGCTCGTAGGTGGTGGCAGCCACGGTGATGCGCTTGGGCACGCCATGGGCCTCGGCCATCACGGCGCGGCCGACCACCATCAGCACGTTGCCGGGCACGTACCGGCCCAGCAGCGACCGGGCCCACGCCGACACCGTGGCCAGCACCGGCGGGGGCGGCCGGTGCAGGCTGCCGAGCACGGCCTCGTAGGCCAGCGCCGAGAGCACCAGCGAGATGAACGCGAGCACCACCGCCAGCACCAGCCACCCGGCGGATGGCTGCCAGTCGAACGACGTGACGACGTCCCAGGCGTCGGCGACGGTCCACGCCAGCGCCCCGAGAATCGCGAGCCCCGCGACGAGGCCGGCCCACCTCACCCACGACCGGCCGCTCATGGGATGGGCCCCCACAGGGCGTCGATGACCGGGCGGGCAACCGCGGCAGGAGTGCCCACCTGCTCGTAGCGCGCACGGGCGGCGGCGCCCAGGCGCGCACGGGCAGGCGCGTCGGCGGCCAGCGAGATGAGGGCGGCGGCGAGCGCGGCGGGCTGGCCCGCGGGCACCAGTACGGCGTCCACCCCGTGGGTCAGCACCTCGCGGATGCCCGGCGTGTCTGCCGTGATGATGGGCCTGCCGGCGGCCATGGCCTGGAACACCTTGTTCGGCACCACGCGCGATGCCTTGTCGCTGCGCCCGAAGATGCCCAGCACGATCCCGCACGAC
>CAMCDF010000152.1 GCA_945873475.1 Bifidobacterium breve
CCCCTCGCCGCGACGGTCGATCACCACCTCCGGCACCACCGGGGCGGCGCTCGGCGGAGGTGGGCCGAAGGGCTCGCCGATCATCGACATGATCTGCGCCGGTGCCACCCGCTGCGTGCATGACACGTCACATGCGCTGGCGCACCCACCGGGCACCGGCGGCCCGCTGGGCAGGGGCGCCAGATCGTCAAGCGACACCCGGGCGCCCGTGGTGTCCTGCCAGCGCTCGACCTCCAGCCGTGCGACGGCGTCGTAACGGGCGTCATCCCCGGCCTCGACCAGCCCGGGGGCCTTCCTGCCCATCGAGAAACCGATGGCCGGAACGTTCACTCCCCCGGCACCCAGCCGTGCGCGCAGGTGCCTGCCATCCCCCACCCGGCTGATTCCCGTGACCGAGCATGCGGGCACGAGGATGCGCGGTTCGGGATTACCCCGCCCGAACGGGGCGAGGGCCTCCAGAGCCTCTGCCGTGGGCAGCGTGAGGTCGGCACCCGCGACCACGGCGTCAACCTGCCGGGTGCCCGCCCTGGCGATGTCGGCCTTGCGGCCCGACGCCGAGCGCTCGAGGGCCTCGCGGAACGCCGGGATGTCATCGGAGGCGAGCGATACCCCGACCGCCCCGGAGTGCCCGCCCCAGCGGGTGAGGTGCGCGCTGGCATCCGCCACGATGGCGTGCAGGTCGAGCCCGGGCAGGCTTCGCCCCGAACCCTTGGCGTCGGCGCCGGACGTCGACAGCACGATTGCCGGGCGGTCGAAGCGCTCGACCAGCCGCGAGGCCACGATTCCCACCACCCCCTCGTGCCAGCCCTCGCCCGCGACCAGCGTGATGGGCACGCCGTCAGGGGCCGTGGCCTCGACCATGGCGATGGCCTCGGCCGTGACCTGCCGCTCCACGTCGCGCCGACGCGAGTTGAGATCCCACAGCTCGTCGGCCAGGGCCCGGGCGCGCCCGGGGTCGTCCTCCAGCATCAACTCGAGCGCCCGCGAGGCCTCGGCCAGCCGGCCGGCCGCGTTGATTGCGGGGGCCAGGGTGAACGACAGGCCGCGCGGGGTGATGCCCCGGTGCCCCTGCCCTGCGGCCGCGAGCAGCGCGACGATTCCGGGCCTCTCCCCCCGCCGAATCGACTGCAGGGCGCGATGAACCAGCCGGCGGTTGTCGCCGATGAGCGGCACGGCGTCGGCCACCGTGGCGAGGCCGGCCAGATCGACGCCCTCATCAGGCCCCGGCGTGAGCAGGCCCTCATCACCGCTGCCCAGTACCCGGACGACGTCGAACACCACGCCCGCGGCGGCCGGCAGGGCCTCCATTCCCCTGCCGAGAGCCGGGTTCGCCATGATGCCGGGAGGGCGTGCGCCACCCGCCAGGTGGTGATCGAGCACGATGACGTCCATCCCGAGCTCAACGGCCCTCTGCAGCGGCTCGACGCTGGATGTGCCGCAGTCCACGCATGTGAGCACGCGCGCGCCCTCATCGGCCAGCCGCTCGACGGTGGCCTCGGACACCCCGTACCCGTCGGTGAAGCGGCTCGGCAGGAACGTGGTGACCGTTCCACCGCGTGAACGCAGCGCGCCGGCGAGGATGGCCGTGGAGCACACCCCGTCGCAGTCGTAGTCACCGTGAATCGCCACGTGCTCGCCGCGCTCGAGCGCCTGGCGAAGCCGGGCTGCGGCCTCCCCCACCCCCGTGATGGCGAGGGGATCGCCCAGTTCACCGTCGGCCTGGAGGAAGGCCCGGGCGTCGTCTGGGTCGCTCAGACCACGACGCGCGAGGATCCATGCCATGGGCTCGGGGCAGCCGAGCGACTCCTGCAGATGGCGGACGTCGGCGTGGGCCACCCGCGACGCCCTCCAGGGCGGCTCGGGCGGGATGGTGGCTGGGTTGTCGCCGGGGCCGCTCAACCCGGTCGATCGTAATGCCCGGGGCGGACGCCGGGATCTACCAGTGCCCGCTCCGCACCATGCCCAGCACGAGCCAGCCGAACAGCACGAGACCGGCGATGAAGCCCGGCACGCCGATGAGGGCCAGACCGAACAGCTGCGGCCCCTCCGTGACGAACGTGCCGATGATGCCCGAGGCCAGGATGACGGCTGCGGCCACCATCGCGATGGCCATGCGGTTGGCCGCCGTGAGGGCCTTGTCGCTGGCGTCCTTGAGTTCCTCGAGGTCGATGGCGACGTGCACCTCGCCATCCTTGAACTCGTCGAGCACGGCGCCGATCTGAATGGGGTACTCGAGCAGCGCGCTGGCGTACCGGCCCAGGTCGTCCTGCACCCGCCCGGCGATGCGCTCGGGGCTGAACTTCGCGAGCATCAGCTTCTTCGCATACGGCCTGGCGGTCTCGAACACGTTGAAGTCAGGCGATATCTCGAGGGCCACGCCTGCGAGGGTGGCGAGCGCCTTGTCGAGGAGGATCCACCTCGACGGCAGCGTGATGTCGAGCTCGTGGATGACGCCGAACAGCTCATGGAGGATCTCGCGCACGTCGATCTCGTCCATCGCCATGCCCATGTAGCGCGCCATCATGTCCTGAAGGCGCCGCGAGAACTCTTCCTCGAGCTCCTTCGGGTACCTGATGCCGAGCGCGCGCAGGTCACGCGGCAGGCGGTCGGTGTTCTGGTCGATGATGTCCGTGAACAGGCGTACCGCCGACTCGCGGTCCTCCTGCGACAGCAGGCCCACCATGCCGAAGTCGATCAACCCGATTTCGTCGGGCCCGAGCACGATGATGTTCGCCGGGTGCGGGTCGGCATGGAACAGGCCGTCGCCGAAGATCATCTGCATCCACGTCTCGGCGATGCGGGCCGCCAGGGTTCGTCGCTCCTCGGCCGTCATCACCTCGAGGTCGGCGTGCGCGAGGGTGGGCCCGTGCAGCCGGTCCTGGGTCAGCACGCGACCGGTGCTCTGGCGCCAGTGGATTCGGGGCACCCGCACGTGCTCGTTGCCCTCGAAGTTGCGGCGCACGGCCTCGTCGTTACGGGCCTCGTTGCGGTAATCCAGCTCCTGGCGCACCGTGCGCGCGAACTCGTCCACCAGCCCCTCGAGGTCGATGAACGACAGGCGCTTCACCCGGTCCTTCGC
>CAMCDF010000153.1 GCA_945873475.1 Bifidobacterium breve
ACCTCGTGCCCCGCGCGCACCAGGCGCTCGGACATGTTGGCGCCCATCCGACCCAGGCCGACCATTCCGATTCTCATGCGTGCCCTCCGGTGGCGCGCCGCCACGGCGACGGCGTGAGGGCCAAGGCTACCCTCACGAACGTGATCGACCGCATCATCCGACCAGATGCCGACGACGCAGCCCACTGGGCGGCGCAACGAATCGGGCACGCCATGCGCGAGGCGCTCACCGGTCGCGGCCGCGCATCGCTGGCGCTGTCGGGCGGCCGCTCCCCCTGGGTGATGATGGCCCACCTGTTCGCGCTCGATCTGCCCTGGCACGCCGTGGACATCCTGCAGGTGGATGAGCGTGTCGCCCCCGATGGCGACGCCCAGCGCAACATGACCCGCATCGCCGCGCTGCTCGCCGGAACGCCGGCGGCGGCGGCGCGCATGCACCCCATGGACGTAACGCGGGGGCCGGCTGCTGCCGTGCGCGGGTACGCCGAGGTGCTCGCGTCGCTGGGCGGGCCCATCGACGTCGTGCAGTTGGGGCTCGGCGAGGACGGCCATACGGCCAGCCTCGCCCCGGGCGACCCGGTGCTCAATGTGCACGATGCGCCGGTCGCGGCCACCGCGCACCCGTTCAACGGCACCACGCGCGTCACCCTCACCTATCCCGCGCTCGACGCCGCACATGAGGTGGTGTGGCTGGTCACCGGCTCGGCAAAGCGCGAGATGGCGTCACGCCTCGCGGCCGCCGACCCCTCGATCCCCGCAGGGCGCGTGCGCGCCGCAGCGCAGGTGCTGGTGCTCGACCAGGAGGCCGCGGGCCCGAACGGTTAAGACGGTTAAGTGCCTGGCACCGGGGTCAGGGGCGCGGGGGCCATGGGGTCACAAGGCCGGCGGAAATTCGCTCTCGGCGGCCGCCGTCGCGCGACTCGATGACGGCGTCGCGGCCGTCGAACCCCACCAGCACCCCGAACCTCCAACCCCGCCTATGGGGGAAGCGCACCTGGTCGCCCGGAACCAGATCGGGATACGACAGGCTCATCTGCCCGGCTTCGATGACGTCGCGGCGTGCCATTGGATTCCTCACGTTTCGCCATGTCCGCGGGGTAACCCTGCGCGGGATCGCCCGGGGTCCGCTGGTAGTGTCGCCGCGTCGCCTCACCCGGGGCGCAACCCGTGTTGCCAACCCAGAAGGGGAACGAATGAACACGAGCGAGTTCGCGAAGGCCCTCGCCGCCCGTACGGACATGACCGTGGCCGACGCCACGAACGTGACCAAGCACTTCCTCGACCTCCTCAAGGAGGGCGTCAACAAGGGCGAGCGCATCGCGTTCCTCGGCTTCGGCACCTTCACCGTGTCGCGCCGCGCTGCTCGCACCGGGGTCAACCCGCAGAACCCCGGTCAGAAGGTCAAGATCCCTGCGCGCAACGTGGTGCGCTTCACCCCCGGTGCATCGCTGAAGGAGGCCGCGAACGGCAAGTTCAAGCCCCTCGCAACGGCGAAGAAGGTCGAGACCAAGGCCGTCGCCACGGCCAAGAAGGACGTGAAGAAGGTCACCACGGCCGCCAAGCGCACGACCGCGAAGGCGAAGACGGCCGCCAAGGCGACCGTCAAGAAGGCTGCGCCGAAGAAGCCGGCAGCCAGGAAGCCGGCAGCCAAGCGCAAGTAGTCATGCGATGAGGGGGCGGGGCGCAGTGCCCCGCCCCCTCATCGATGCTCGTCAGGAGGCCGCAGCCTCCACGGGCTCGCCGGTGCGCAGCCGGCAGGCGCCGGTGCCGGCACACGCCTCGCACTCGGGCACCTCTCCGCGAATGTGCGCCAGGCAGTACTCCACGCGGGCACTCACCACATCTGCCATGAGCGGGTGCACCCCGAACGGCGCTGCCACCAGGTACGACACGCCCGGGTGACGGGACGCCGCCTCGGCGGCAAGTTCCGGGATGTCCTGGTTCCAGTGCTTGCCGGGAAGCAGGAAGTACGGCTGGATGACCACCATCGTCGCGCCGCGCTCGACGCAGCGATCGAACGCGGTCGAGATCGACGGCTCGGCCAGCTCCATGTGGGCGGGCTCGACGATGTCGTAGCCGAGGCGGGCCGAAATCGAGGTGCGGGTGAGCTCCTCGAGCATTTCGTTGCTCTCGGCGCGCCTGCTGCCGTGGTCAACCACGATCACGCCGATGTGGTCGTTGTTCTGTGAGTCGGACATGGGCGCGATGATACGACCACTTCGCTCATGCGGGGTGGAGAACCAGCATCTCCCCGCCGTTGCGGATGAACTCGTAGCCGACGCGTCGCACTTCAGACCGCACACCCTCGCCCTCGAGGTCGGCCCGCAGGCGCGTGAGATGGGGCCATGGCGCGGTTGTGGTGTCGACCAGCGGGAAGATGCGCACCTCGCCCGATGCGACGCGCAGCATCTCCCTCGCAAACCCCAGGTGGTCGTCGTACGGGAAGTGATCCGGGTACACGAACAGCAGGTGCGACGACAGCACGAGGTGAAACGCACGGTCGTCGAACGGCAGGTGCGGCAGGGTTGCCGCCACGTATCGATCGCCATGCACCCGGCGGTCGGAGTCGAAGGCATCCACAGCTGCCATGCGGCGCGTCAGGTGATCGGCCTCGTCGCGGAAGAAGCCCCAGGCGTACGTGCCCGGGTTCTCGCGCACGTACCGGTTGCCGTACGCCGTGTCGCGCCTGGCCCGGGCGACGAGCTCGTCGTGGCCGCATTCGTACTGGGGATCCACCGCCGTCACGTCCGCGCCCAGCGCGCGGGCCCCGGCTGCGAACCCGCTGGCCCCGGCAGGGCAGTCGAGCACCGGGCCGGCCAGCAGGTCGTCGTCGCGAAGATCGAACATCGCCGCGTATTCGTCGAACGGCCGCGCCGTGACGATGATGTCCCCGAGCCCCCGGTATTCCCCGCCTGTCACGCCACCTCGGCGGCGTCGATGTCCCCGGCCCCGGCATCCCTGCCCGCGCCCGGTTCCATGCGCACAACGGTGGCTGACCCGATACCCGCATAGCGATCGGGCATGCAGGTGAGCACGATCACCTGTGCCCCCTCCCCCGCCCGCGCCAGCGCCGCACCG